>CAYTYG010000357.1:0-3374 GCA_964441515.1 uncultured Treponema sp. | reverse complement strand
ATCGTTCGGCGCCACTCCGTTCTCGTACAGGATCCAGGATACGATGCTGGTCCACCGGTCGAAGAAGGCTCCGATCTCTTCCGGGGTCTTGTACTTCAAGTAGAGGGCGTCCAGATTCTTTTCCTTCATGTAGCCTACCCATTCCGGATCGGCGACGCTCTTCTTGAAAGCCTTCCGGAGGGTGGAGACGATCCGGTCGGGGGTCTCCTTCTTCACCAGGAGGGACTGGGGGAACGGCAGGGGCAGGTACTCCGAGAGCCCGGGCAGGGCGTCCGTGATCGCGGGGACGTCGGGAAAGAGGGAATTCCTCTCCGTGGAGAACATGGCCAGGGCCCGGAGCTTTCCGGATCTCAGGTACTCGATGACCGAGGAGAGATTGGCGTTCGTGAACTCCACCTGGTTCCCCATGACCGCCAGGAGCGCGGGGTTTCCGCCCCCGAAGGAGGTCATGGCGACGTTCAATCCCGCTTTCGAGTATAGAAGACCCTGGATATGGCCGCTGGCCCCGGGGCCGGAATAGGACATGCGCACCTTGCCCGGCCGGGCCTTGATGTCGGCAACCATTTCGTCGATGGTCTTGTACGGGGAATCGCCGCTTACGACGACCACCTTGGGATCGTCCAGGAGGATATCGATCGGGACGAAATCCTTGTAGCTTAGGGTGCTCAGGCCCATGGCCTGGAAGGTGCCCGGATTCTCCGCGGAATAGAGGATCGTGTACCCGTCGGCCGGGGCGTCGTAGACGAACTTGGTTCCGATCGCGGCGCCGGCTCCGGGCTTGTTGACCACCGTGATCGATTGGCCGAGGTATTTCTTAAGGTAGATGGAAATCTTCCTCGCGTTCAGATCGGCGGTTCCGCCGGGAGCGTAGCAGACGATCAGGGTGATCGGCTTCGCGGGATACGGCGGGGCCGCGAAAAGGTCCGAGGCGCAGAGTATAAGAACCAAGGATACAAGGAGCTTTGCGATCGAGGCGCTCCTGCCTTTCGACTGTCCCATACAAACCTCCTGACTCGTATCGGAGAATGGAAAGTGTACCACACCTTCTTTGACTTTTTTTACAGTATCCCACTTAGAGAAGGCTGTCAACGGTAAATTTACAAAAAAATCATCTTGCGTCTTTCTGTTTTTTCTGCAATACTGGATTGTACGTCAGTAATTGCTATATTTTTCCCTTTTTTGGAGATTTACTGAAAATGTTTACAGTTAAGCGGCAAGGGGGTTCCTCCCGCCTTGCTTTGACCTCGGTTTATATCCTCCTGGTCGTCGCGTACTTCGTCTCCTACTTCTTCCGGGTATCCACATCCATACTCCTGCCGAAGCTCGCCCGGGAATGGAGGATCGACGCCGCGACCGTGGGCGTGATCTCGAGCCTGTACTTCTACACCTACGGCATCGCCCAACCCCTGAGCGGCGCGCTGAACGACCGGTACGGGGCCGCCCGGATCGTCGCGGCGGCCCTTGCCCTCACGGGGGCGGGCGCCCTCCTCATGGGATACGCGGAAACTCCCCTGGTCTTCGCGGTCGGGCGGGCGATCACCGGGCTGAGCCTAGCTCCGATGCTCTCCGGGGTCCTGTCCTTCCAGTCGAAGGCCTTCGCGGGCGCCCTGTATACGACCCTCTCCGGGATCACCTATACCGTGGGCAATTTCGGCTCCGTGATGTCCGTGGGTCCCCTGGACCAGGCTATCGACCGCTGGGGACGGGGATCCGTATTCGTAGCCCTTACCCTCGGGAGCCTCGCGGTCGCCGCGTTCCTGCTCCTCGGCTCCCGGCACGAAGCGGCCTTGCGGCTTCCCGGCGCTCCCGCAAGGCGGGGAACCTCCGTGGCGCGCAGCTTGGGCGCCGCGTTCCGAACCGTCCTCGGGTCCGGCCAGCTTCGGCGCATGGTCATCCTTTGGAGCGTCTACTTCGCCTCCCTCATGGCCTTCCAGGGGCTCTGGGCCGTCTCCTGGTACCGGGCGGCCTTCGGGATATCCCAGGCCGAAGCCGGCTCCTGGGCCACCCTCGTCGGGTTCGGCGTGATGGGCGGCTGCCTGGCGGGAGGCTACATCTGGCGCCCCGCCCGAAGCCGGCGAACCGCCCTCGTCGCCGGCTACATCCTTTTCGTCGCCTCCTGGGCCGCCCTCTGGCTCTCCCTATACCGGGCCGTCTCCATAGAACTAACGGGCTTCCTCGGTTTCCTCATGGGCTTCTCAAGCGGAATCTGCTCGGACCACCTCACGGCGGGGCTCAACGACCTCGCGGAACCGGGGCAAAGCGGCGCCCTCTTCGGGTGCGCGAACACCGTAAACTACCTGGCCATTATCCTCTACCAGTCGGGCTCGGGCCTCCTCCTGTCCCGCTTCTCCCGGGAAGCCGGGAACGGCTACGACAGCCGGAGCTTTCTCCTCACCTTCGGCATCGTGGTGCTCATCCTGATCGCGAGCCTTTCCGCCCTGGTCGGGCTCCGGGGCTTCGAGAAGAAAGAAGGCGGTTGACGGGGAACCCGGGCGGGCGCTTCTTACCTCCCGGGCGGCCCCATGATACAATCACGGGGGAAACGGCATGGAAAAAGTCACCATATCCGAAATGGCACAGCGCGCGGGCGTGTCGATCGCGACGGTATCCCGGGTGCTAAACGGCAAGACCGTCCGCCCCGTATACAAGGAAAAAGTCCTGGCGGCCATGCGGGAGCTGGACTACGTCCCGGGGCCCGCCGCCCGCAGGTTCCGGGGCGACGCCGCGCGGAGCCTGGCCATGCTCGTCCCGGACCTTTCGAACAATTTCTACGCCTACATAGCCAACAGCGCGGTGCTGGAGGCCGGCAAAAACGGCAGGAGCCTCCTCATCTCCTCCTGCGACGGGGACCAGCACCTGGAGCGGACCATGCTGGAACAGCTCGCCACCGCCCCCATCGACGCCCTCCTGTACTGCCCCGTCTCCTCCTCGGGGATCCCCCCCGACCTGGGCATACTCCGCGACCTGCCCGTGGCGGTCTTCGCGCGAAGGAACATCCTGCCGGGAAGACCCCACGTGTACACGGACAACGTCAAGGGCGGCTACATCGCGACCAAGTACCTGCAGCGCCTCGGGCGCCGACAGATCGTACTCCTCCTGGGATTCTGGAAGCTGGAACGGGAGTTCGGGAGCCCCGGTCAGGTCCTTTCACTCCTGGGAGGCCCCCTCTGCGGGGCCTTCTCGTCCCTGGACCGCCTGGAGGGACACCGCCGCGCCCTGGAAGAAGAGGGCATACCCCTGACGGAGGACATGATCCAGCTTTCGGGCTACGGCTTCGATTCCGGGTACGAGGCGGCCAAGGAAATCCTCGCCCGGATGATCCCGGTGGACGCCCTCATCGCCCCCAACGACTCCGTGGCCGCGGGGGTCATCCA
>CAYTYG010000356.1:0-3387 GCA_964441515.1 uncultured Treponema sp. | reverse complement strand
CCTACTTCGGCTATCCCCTCTTCCGTCCCCTCTGGTTCGACTACCACGGCATCGTCGCGGGGCACGGGGGCGCGGCGGGCGGCGTCCGCAGCGTCTACGACATCCTGGGGATCACGATCAAGTTCGGGATGATCGTGATGGGAATGGGGCTCGCGCTGAACTGGGTCAACCTGGTCCGGAAGAGGCGGTGGCTGCCCCTCTTCCTGGACAAAGGCGGCCTCCTGGGAGGCTGGATCTACGCGGCCGGGGCCTGGGCGGCCTTCTACTTCGTAGGGCATGATTACAAGGAGCTCCCTTCCGGGAGCCTCCTGGCCCTGCTCCTCGGAGTCCCCACCCTGATCCTTGCCCTGAAGGGCCCCCTGGAGTACGCGCTCCACGACCCGGCCGGCCGCAAGAAGTTCGGCCCCCTGACCCTGATGGACTTTTTCATGGAATGGGTGGTGGAAATCCTGGAAATCTACTCGGGCTACCTGGCGAACACCCTCTCGTTCATGCGGGTGGCCGGGCTGGGGATAGCCCACGTGAGCCTCATGATGGCCTTCTCCCAGATCGCCCGGATGATCAGCCCGGAGGGGCCCCTCTCCGCCGGCGCCGTCGCCGTCCTCGTCCTGGGCAACGTGCTGGTGATAGCCCTGGAGGGCTTGTCCGCGGGCATCCAGTCCCTTAGGCTTAATTACTACGAGTTCTTCTCGAAGTATTTCAACGGCACGGGACGGGCCTACCGCCCGATATCGCTGAAATCGGGCGATTGATCATGATCGGGAATTGCAGGAATTTTCCACGAAGGTCACGGAGAACATGGAGCGGAAGGATCAAGGACGGAAAGAATGGAGAATGCATCGTGTGGAGTACCGCGGCTCGACAGCTCCATACCCGCTTTACTCCATGAACTCCGTGCGCTCCGTATGTGCCCCGTTGTTATTTCCAAAGCATTGTTTTGTAAGGAGTATGGAATGAAGGATAGGAAGAGAGAGTTTGCCGGCCGGGTTCGGCTGAGCGTGATCGTGATGCTTGCCTTCCTGGGCATCTTCGCCCTCGTATCCACGAACGGGGCGTACGCCCAGGAAGCCCACGCCTCGGCGCCGGCGGTGAGCCGGGAGCAGGCGGACATCCAGAAATTCGGCCTCATCGCCGCGGCCGTGGCTTTCGGGTTCGGCGCCATCGGCGCGGGCATCGCCATAGCCAACGTGGGAGCGGCGGCCATGGGCGCCATCGGCGAAAAGCCCGAGATCGCCAGCCAGGCCTTGATCTTCATAGCCCTGGCGGAGGGCCTCGTGGTGTTCGGATTCATAACCGCCCTCATGATCCTGGGAAAGTTCTAGCCGGGCCGGATGAAGTACTACGTGATCGGGGACGAGGACGCCGTCCTGGGCTTCGGGATGGTGGGCGTCCGCGGCCGGGCGGTCCGGAGCCCCGCGGAGGCTTCCGAAGCCTTCCGGGAGGCCCTGGCCGACCGGGAGATCGGCATCATCCTCATCACCGAGCGCATCGCGGAGCTGATGCGGGAGCAGGTGGACCGGTACATTTTCTCGGAAAACTTTCCCCTGATCGTGGAAATCCCGGACTGGGAGGGGAAGCTCGGCTCCCGTCCCCCGATCCGGGAGATGGTGAACGCCGCCATCGGCATAAAGCTGTGAGGTGAGGTGTATGGATCCGGAACTCGAAAGCGCGTCGTCCCTCCTGGAAGGCATTTCCCGGGACGTGGAGCGGCAGATCCGGGAGATGGAGGAGGAGGCCGAGTCGTACGCCCGCTCCCGGCGGGAATCGGCGGAAGGCCAGGCCCGGGATATCCTCCGCAGGGCCCAGGAAGCCGCGGACGCCCAGCGCCAGGCGCTGGTCCGCAACGCCCAGTCCAAGGCCGCGATAGAGCGCCGCAAGGCCGAGCTTCGGATAAACGACCGTATCATCCGGGAGACCCTGGATCAGGCCCGAGGAGCCGTCGCGGAAGCCCTGGGGAAGCCCGGCTATGCAAAGGTCCTCCGGGACTGGATCGTCGAGGCGGCCGTGGGATTGTCCGTCCCGGAGGCCCGGGTGAACGCATCCCGGGAGGAGCTGCCCCTCATCACGGACGCCCTCCTTGGGGAAGCGGAGCGGGAGGTCCAGGCCCTCACGGGGAAATCCGTGCGGCTATCCAGGGTGGAAGGGGATCCCCTTCCCGTCCAGGGGGTGGTACTGACCGCCGAGGAGGGGCGGGTGGCCTACAACAACCAGGTGCCCACCCGTTTCCTGCGCTCCCAGACGGAAATCCGGAAACGGATCCAGGCGGCCCTGTTCGACGAGAATAAATGAAGGTAACGATATGAAGGAACGGATTATAGGACAGGTGCGGCGGGTGAACGGGCCCGTGATCGAGGCGGACGGCATCACGGACGCCCGGATGCTGGAGCTGGTCCGGGTCGGGGAATCCCGCCTGGTCGGGGAGATCCTGAAGCTCTCCGGGAAGCGGGCCGTCATCCAGGTCTACGAGGACACGACGGGACTGGCGCCCCGGGACAACATCTACGGCACGGGGATGCCCCTGTCCCTGGAACTGGGGCCCGGCCTCATCGGCTCCATCTACGACGGCATACAGCGTCCCCTGGAGGCCCTGCGGGCCCTCTCCGGGAGGTACATCGAGAGCGGGATCACCTCGGAGGCCCTGGACAGGAAACGGACCTGGCGCTTCGTACCCGCCCTCAACGCGGGCGAGGAAGTGCGGGGCGGCGGGATTCTGGGGACCGTACAGGAGACGTCCCGGGTGGAGCACCGCATCCTGGTGCCGCCGGAGGTGTCCGGCGTGCTCAAGTCCGTGGTTCCCGAGGGAGACTACCGGGTCGACGATACCGTCGCCCTTGTCGAAACGGACAAGGGCGAGCTTCCGCTGACGCTCCTGCAGCGGTGGCCCATCCGGATTCCGCGCCCCGTCCGGGAGCGCCAGCCCCTGTCCGCCCCCCTCATCACGGGGCAGCGGGTCATCGACACCCTCTTCCCCCTGGCCAAGGGCGGGACCGTGGCCATACCCGGCGGCTTCGGAACCGGCAAGACCATGACCCAGCACGCGATAGCCAAGTGGTGCGACGCGGACATCATCGTCTACATAGGCTGCGGCGAACGGGGCAACGAGATGACCGACGTCCTCACGGAATTCCCCAAGCTCGTGGATCCGCGAACCGGCAAGAGCCTCATGCAGAGGACCATCCTCATCGCCAACACCTCCAACATGCCCGTCTCCGCCCGGGAGGCCTCCATCTACACGGGGGTTACCCTGGCGGAGTACTTCCGGGACCAGGGCTACCACGTGGCCGTCATGGCGGACTCCACCTCCCGCTGGGCCGAGGCCCTCCGGGAGCTCTCCGGGCGCATGGAGGAGATGCCCGCGGAGGAAGGCTTCCCCGCCTACCTGCCCAC
>CAYTYG010000355.1:0-3402 GCA_964441515.1 uncultured Treponema sp. | reverse complement strand
GGCCTCGAAGACGGCTCCCGTGAAGCCCGGAGCCATGGTGCACCCGAACAGGGCGTACCTGCCCCCGGGCACCACGGACCCGGCCTGCCAGACTCCCGCGGGTATGACGAACTGGCAGAGCTGGCCCCCCGCGATATCCCCGCCCATCCCGACGTCCCGGCTAGAACCGTCGGGATAAAGAAGGATAAGGCGCAGAGGGTCGCCGCCGTAGAAGTGCCAGACCTCGTCGTACTCCAGGCGATGGAAACAGGACACGCTCAGGGGCCGTTCGCAGTAGAGCCCGATCATGGAGGTACCGACGGGTCCGCCGGTCTCGATCGTCCGCCCGGATTTCCACATGTCCCGGTAGAAGGTACTCTCCACGGGCAGTTTCTCGAAACCGATCTTGTCGAAAACCGCCCGGGTGTCCGGGTGCATGGCCGCCCGCCAGGCTTCCCGCTCGTCATTCCCGACCATCATACTCGACCTCCACCCAAGCGGAATCCGCCGCGGCGCTCCTCGCGATCGCGGCGCAGACGGCGGCGTTTCTCCATCCGTCCCGGAAGTCCGGGTACGCCGGTTCCCGGGAGGGCTTGCCGGCCTCGATATCCCGGTAGACGGCCTCGAAGAGCGAGGCGAAGGTGTCCGAAAACCCGCCGGAAAAGGCGTGCACCCCGGATGCCACTCCCCCGCCCTTCCGGGCCGTTCCGAGCCTATAGGGGTCCTCGGAATTCCAGAATACGGAACCGTCGGAACCGCAGATCTCGATCTCCAGGCGGTTGATCCTTCCGTGGGAAACCTCGGAGAGGACCACGTTCCCCAGGGCGCCGTTGGAGAACCTCAGGCTGACCAGGGCGGCGTCCTCGCTCTCGACCCGGACCGGGCGGGAGCCTTCCCGCGCCTCGGCGTACATAACCCCGCCCGCCAGGTGGCGGTCCCGGGCGAAGCGTCCGAACGAGGCCGAGACGGCCCGGACCTCCAGCCCCGTGAGGTGCCTCGCCAGGTCCACCCAATGGGATCCTATCTCGGTGACCGCCCACATAGGACCCGCCAGCTCGGGGCGGTACCGCCATCCCCAGGCGTCCGGCAGGGCGTGGAATTCCTGCAGGTAGGAGCCGTGGACGAGGCGAAGGTCCCCGACAGCGCCCCCGGCTATCTTCGCCCGGGCCTCCCCGCAGGCCGCGTGGAAGCGGGCGTTGAACCCGACCGCGGCCACTAAGCCCTTCCCCTCCGCCAGGCGCGCGAGCTCGCCGGCCTGCCGGGGGTCTATCGTCAGGGGTTTCTCGCACAGGACGTGCTTGCCCGCCCGGAGGGCCTCTCGCACGAAGGGGTAATGGAGCTCCGGGGGCGTGCAGACGTGGACGCACCCGACATCCCCCGAAAGGGCAAGCCCGATTTCGACACCCGACCGCTCGGCCCCCCAGTCCCGCGCGAAGGCTGCCGCCCGCTCCGCGTCCGCCCCCACGACGGCGGACAGCGTGTGGCCGAGCCCCTTGAGGGCGCGGGCGTGCATCCGGGCGGCGAACCCGTTTCCCACTATGGCGCAGCGCATGAGACCTCCCCCTTTCCTCTTCGCGGGCCGTTCCAGAGGGCCCCGCGGCGTCCGCCATTATACACGGGAAGGCCGATCAGGAAGGCGGCCGGGCGGAAAAAGCGTTTTTTTCTTGTACCCCGCCGTCCATGATATACAATTTCAGTATCCGTAGAACGGATACATCGGAGGCAGTCCGTATGAGAAAACTGTGTCTCTCCCTCGCCCTGGCCGCGGCCGGGGCTCTCCTGGTCTCGTGCGTTTCCGTCCCCGGCGTCAACCCCCTGGGCAAGGTGCAGGAGGCCGCCAACAAGCGCGTCTCCGCGGAGGTTTCGTCCGCCACGGGATTGACCGGGATGTCCCGCAAGATGATGTTCAACATGCTTTACGCGCAGATATTCTTTATAGGCGGCTTCGGGGCCGATTATTACGACCTCGCGGAAACCCAGGGGTCCGTCTGGAGGATCAAGAGCGTCGACAGCGACGGGAACGCCAGCGTGGTGGAGGCCGAGCGGGCCCTCCTCAAGGTCCTGCCTTCCGGCGAAGCCTGGTGGTACCTTACCTGGCGCGCGGAGGGGGAAGCCTGGGAATTCGAGGCCCTCATGGGCAAGGACCTCATGGCGCGGAAGATTCGATACTACAACGCGGACGTGAAGCGCGTGGAAGAGGCGAAATTCGACGAGCCGGGCAAGTCGGCCCCGGATTCCGAGACCGCCCCCCCCGAGGAGGCGCCCGCGTCGAACCTGAGCGAAAAGGATCTGCCCAAGTACACGAAGGGCCGGGAGACGATCAAGGTGGGGGCGGGGACGTTCCAGGCGGACCGCATCGTGTGGAGCTTCTACGACGAGGAGGAGAAGACCACCTACACCTACACCTGGTGGGTTGATCCCAAGACTCCCGGCGGGCTGGTCAAGTACGAGTGGAAGAAGTCGGGCTCCAAGGAATCCATCCAGGGAGAGCTCGCGTCCCTTAAAAAGGGCTACACGACGAAATTCGCCTCCTTCAAGTAGGCGTAAGCCGTTTTTTATCGGGGGCCGGGGCCGCCGCGGGTCCGTCCCCCTGAAACGCGTATCCCCATTAACCTTCCCCCCCCCGCGGAGCCTTTATAACCGGTTCCGCGGGATTCCATAGACCCCGGAGGCTCCATGCTGCCAGAAACAACGCCGAACGCGGAGGACATACGCTCCGCCCGCGAACGCATCGCTCCCCACGCCCATGCCACCCCGCTGCTGACCAGCCGCACCCTGGACGAACTCACGGGCGCGCACGTCCTATTGAAATGCGAGAACTTCCAGCGCGCGGGGGCCTTCAAATTCCGGGGGGCCTGCAACGCGGTCTTCTCCCTGGACGGGAAGGAAGCCCGGGGAGGCGTCGTGACCCATTCCTCCGGGAACCACGCCCAAGCCCTGGCTTTGGCCGCCGGGATCCGCGGGATCCCCGCGCGCATCGTCATGCCGCGCACCGCCCCGGCGGTCAAGGTGGCCGCGGTGCGGGGCTACGGCGCCGAGGTGACCTTCTGCGAACCCACGCTCCAGGCCCGCGTCGAGGCCGCCGAGGCCATCCTGGCCTCCACCGGGGCCGTCCTGGTGCATCCCTACAACGACCCCCGGGTCATCGCCGGCCAGGCGACCTGCGCCCTGGAGATCCTGGAATCCGGCGAAAGTCCGGACCTTATCCTCTGCCCCGTGGGCGGAGGCGGGCTGGCCAGCGGCACGGCCCTGGCCGCCCGCTACTTCTCCCGGGGCGTGCGCGTCGTCGCGGTGGAGCCCGCGGGAGCGGACGACGCCTTCCGCTCCTTCACGACCCGCGCCCTCGTGCCCCAGACCGACCCGAAAACCATCGCGGACGGGCTTTTCACGAGCCTGGGCAGCCTTACCTTCCCCATCATCCTG
>CAYTYG010000354.1:2832-3405 GCA_964441515.1 uncultured Treponema sp. | reverse complement strand
AGGTCAACTTCCCCAAGATGGAGGAGGAGGTCCTCCGCTACTGGAACGAGAACCGCGTCTTCGAGCGGTCGGTGGAGCAGAGGGAAGGTTGCGAGGAGTACGTCTTCTTCGACGGCCCCCCCTTCGCAACCGGGCTGCCGCACTTCGGACACTTCGTACCGGGAACCATCAAGGACATCGTGCCCCGCTACCACGCCATGAAGGGCAAGCGCGTGGAGCGCCGCTTCGGGTGGGACTGCCACGGCCTGCCCGTGGAGAACCTCATCGAGAAGGAGCTCGGGCTCGACTCCAAGACCGACATCGAGAAGTTCGGCATCGCGGAGTTCAACGAGGCCTGCCGCGCCTCCGTGCTCCGGTACGTCAAGGAATGGCGCACCATCATGACCCGGGCCGGGCGCTGGGTGGACTTCGACCACGACTACAAGACCATGGAGCCCGACTACATGGAGTCCATCTGGTGGGTGGTGAAGTCCCTCTGGGACAAGGGCCTCATCTACGAGGGCCACTACATCCTCCCCTACTGCCCCCGCTGCTCCACGGTCCTCTCGAACCACGAGCTGGCCCTGGGGGGCT
>CAYTYG010000354.1:0-2778 GCA_964441515.1 uncultured Treponema sp. | reverse complement strand
AGGACGTCCACGATCCGGCCATCACGGTGCGGTTCAAGGTGCTGTCCGTGCCGAAGGGCTTCCCCGATCCGTCCTTGGCGGACGGCTCGGCGTACCTCGCGGCGTGGACCACCACCCCCTGGACCCTCCCGTCCAACCTCGCCCTCACCCTGGGCCCCGAGGTGGACTACGTCTGCGTCCAGGACGGCGCCGAGAAGTACGTCCTGGCGGAGGCCCGCCTCCCCGCGTACTACAAGGACCCGGCGTCCCTCAAGATCCTCTGGAAGCGGAAGGGATCGGAGCTCAAGGGCATCGAGTACGAGCCCCTCTTCCCCTACTTCGAGAAGACCCGCGCGGAGGGCTCCTTCCGGACCTTCAACGCGGACTACGTCACCACCGAGGACGGCACGGGCATCGTGCACACCGCCCCGGGCTTCGGCGAGGACGACTACCAGACCCTCCGGGGCACGGGCATCCCCACGGTCTGCCCGGTGGACGCGGAGTGCCGCTTCACCGAGGAGGTCCCCGACTTCCAAGGCCTGTTCGTGAAGGACGCGGACAAGCCGATCATCGAGCGCCTCAAGGCCGAGGGCCGGCTCGTGAAGCGGGAGCAGTACCTGCACGCCTACCCCCACTGCTGGAGATGCGAGAGCCCCCTCATCTACCGCGCCGTGGGAAGCTGGTTCGTGAAGATCGACCCGATCAAGCAAAGCATGCTCTCGGCGAACTCGAAAATACGCTGGGTCCCGTCGCATATCCAGACCGGGCGCTTCGGCAAGTGGCTGGAGAACGCACGGGACTGGGCCATCTCCCGCAACCGCTACTGGGGCAACCCCCTGCCCATCTGGAAGTGCGACAAGTGCGAGACCGCCGTGTGCGTGGGAAGCCGGGAGGAGCTCAAAAAGCTTTCCGGAGCCGAGCCTAAAGACCTCCACAAGCACTTCGTGGACGGGATCTCCTGGAAATGCTCCTGCGGGGGAACGATGCGCCGCATCCCCGAAGTCCTGGACTGCTGGTTCGAGTCGGGCTCCATGCCCTACGCCCAGGTCCACTACCCCTTCGAGAACAAGGAGCGCTTCGAGGCCAACTTCCCCGCGGACTTCATCTGCGAGGGGCTGGACCAGACCCGCGGCTGGTTCTACACCCTGACCATCCTGGCCGCCGCCCTCTTCGACTCCCCGGCCTTCGACAACTGCGTGGTGAACGGGCTCGTACTGGCATCGGACGGCAAGAAGATGTCCAAATCCCTGCGGAACTACACGGACCCCGTGGAGGTCATAGACCAGTTCGGGGCGGACGCCCTGCGCATCTTCCTCATGCACTCCGCGGTGGTGAAGGCGGACGACCTCCTGTATTCCGACGAGGGCGTTCGGGAGGTCCTTCGCGGCATCCTCATTCCCTGGTGGAACGCCTACTCGTTCTACGTCACCTACGCCAACATCGACGGATGGCCGGAAAAATTCGAGGCCTCCCATGGAAAAACCTCATCCCGGGATGTCGCCGAAGGCTTCGGCGCCGCGGGAACCGACTTCGGAGGTTCCCGCGCCAACCCCCTGGACCGCTGGATACTCTCGGTCTGCGAGTCCATGGTGGCGGCCGTCGGGGAGGCCCTGGACGCCTACGACATGCAGAAGGCCATAGATCCCATCGTGGATTTCATCGACGCCCTCAACAACTGGTACATCCGGCGCTCCCGCCGCCGGTTCTGGCGGAGCGGGGAGGACGCGGACAAGTCCGACGCCTACGCAACCCTGAACCGCGTTCTCACGCGCCTTTCCCTGGCCGCGGCGCCCATCGTCCCCTTCATCACGGACGAAATCTGGCGCAACCTTCGCCGGGGCTCCGGTCCCGAGTCCGTCCACCTGGCCGACTACCCGGTCTTCGACGCGCGGTACAAGGACGAGGAGCTGGAGTGGAAGATGGCCGTGATTCGCCGAGCCGTCAGCATGGGGCGCGCCCTCCGGTACCAGCACAATCTCAAGATCCGCCAGCCCCTGGCCGCGGTCCACCTGGTAACCCGGGAGGACCGGGAGCGCAAGGTGCTCCTGGAGATGGAGGAGATACTCCGGGACGAGCTCAACGTGAAGGAAGTGATCTTCCGGGACGACGAGGAGGAGCTGGTCGAGTACGAGGCCAAGGCCAACTTCCGCGTCCTGGGCAAGGAGCTCGGCAAGGACATGAAGGCCGCCGCGGAAATCATCGCCAACCTCACGGGGCGTCAGATCGCCGGAATCCTGGAAGGCTCGACGCTGGAGATCGAGGCGGCCGGCAGGACGGTGGAGCTCACGAAGGAAAAGCTGGACATCCGCCGGGTCGAAAAGGAAAACCTCAAGGTGGTGAACGAGGGCACCCTCACGGTGGCCCTGGACGCGGCCATAACGGAGGGACTCCTGAAGGAAGGCTGGGTGCGAGACCTTGTGCGGGGGGTGCAGAACTACCGCAAGGAGGCTGGGCTGGAGGTCACGGACCGCATCGAGCTGACCCTGCACGGCACGGAGGACCTGCACCGGGCCTTCCGGGACCTGGAGGACTACGTACGGAGCGAGACCCTGGCCGTGGCGGTGGACTGGAAGGAAGTCCCCGGGATGCGGCGGATCGACATGGACGGGACGGCCTGGATGGTGGCGCTGAAGAAAGCCGCCCGCTGAAGAACGGCCGGGGAAAAAGGGCTAGGCTTTCCCGGCCGCCTTTACGGCCTCCTCGATCCGATTCATGGTCTCCTCGGAGAGGTAGTGTTCTATCCGGCAGGCGTCCTGCTCGGCGACGGCGGCGGAAACCCCCAGGACTCCCCCGAGAAAC
>CAYTYG010000353.1:0-3421 GCA_964441515.1 uncultured Treponema sp. | reverse complement strand
GATCCACCGGGCCGCGCAGGGCGGCGGGGAGCTTGGGGGCGTATTGGTAACGGGCTTTTTGAAGGGGGGACTCGTCCATAGCATACTCCTTGAGCTTCGGGTCGGCTTGGGTCGCGGGGGCCGCTCCGGCCCGATGCCGCCGCGGATTACGGCTTGTAGTCTAGCAGGGTGTTCAAAATGTGTGTAGACGCATTTTCAAAACTCCGCGGATTCGAGGGCAAAACTGCGCGGGGATGAGGGCGTCCGGGCGTTCCCGCGGCGGACGCGGTCAGGAACCGCCGGCCGGGAGATTCTGGATCTCCTCCTGGGTCATGGGACGCAGGATTCGGACCCCGGTTTCCGCGGTATGGGCTATCAGGTCCTTTCCGTCCGGGGTCCTCATGCCCACGATCTGGACCACCGGGAACCGGGGATTCTCGGGGTTTACGTCCACGACCTGGGCGGGCTTGCCGTTGGTCAGTAGCACAAAGGAGCCTATCGGATAGATGGACAGGGAGTAGACCAAGGCGCGAATGACCGTGTCGTCGTACTGTTTCCCCTCGTTCTTCAGGAGGTCCACCATGCCGGAATACCCGTCCTTGGCCTCCCGGAAGGGGCGGCTGGCGGTCACCGCGTCGTAGGAGCAGGCCACGGCTATGATCCGGGAATAGATGGAGATCTTGTCCCCCGTGATGCCCCGGGGATATCCCGTTCCGTTCATCCGTTCGTGGTGTTCCAGGGCTACCAGGCTAATGGCCAGGGGGACTTGCTTGTCCTTGAGGGCGTTGTACCCCAGGATGGGGTGGGTCGTGATGGATTTTCTCTCCTGCGGGGAGAGCTGCCGGCTGGCCATGTAGAGCTGGGGCGGAAGGCGCACCATGCCGATCTCGTGGAGCAGGGCCGCCGTCCCAAGCTCGATCAGCCTGTGGTTGGGCAGCTTCAGGGCGGAACCCAGGACTATGGAAAGGATCGTGGAGCGCGTTGAGTGCGAGACGAGGTAGTTCGAATTGGGCTGTATCAGGTTTTGGACCCGGAGGATGAAGCGGCGGTTGTCCGCTATGACCTCGCAGAGGGCCTTGATCCGGCTCGAAATCTCCGGGAGTATGAGCTCGTTCTTCGTGACGTACCGCGTGTAAACGGACTCCACGAAGGAGGTGAACTGCTCGTAAAATTTCCGGATCGACTCGATCCGCTCGTTGTCCCCGGCGTTCACCGCGATGACGGGTTTGCCGTTCTCCGGGGCGGCCTCGCCTTCTTCGGCTTCCTCCGTGAGGGGGATGACCTGGAGGGGGGCTCCCTCCGTGAAGATAGTCCTGTAGCCCCATTCGATCAGGTGGTTGACGAGGGTCCGGGTTACGGGGGTTTCCGTGCTCAGAAGGATATACTCGCTGTCCAGGAAAACGGGCTTCGAGAAGTACGTGTCGGGCTGGAGATCTTTCACCGGTATCTCGTTCATACTCCCCATTGACCCCCTGACTCCTAGATACTAGACTTGATTCCAAGTTTTTCGCGCGGAAATCGGCGCAAATCCGATACCCCCTATACCTTTCGGAGCGTCATTGAATGAAATTTAAGACAATTTTTATCCTTTTCAACGCCGTCGTCCTCTTTTCGTTCGTCTTCATCTTCCTGTTTCCCCTGTTCCTGCTGGGAGGAGAATACACTCTTGGGCTTTGGAAGTCCAACTGGTTTTTGGCCGTTTTTTTCCTGGTCATGCTCGGCGTGCTGAACGCCTTCTTCCTATCGAACTGGAAGCTTTTCCAGCTGGTCGAGAGGGAGGACTGGGAAGCCCTGTCCGAATGGCTCCGGGTGCGCATCTTCGAGAAAGGGGCCTATCGGAGCCAGTATATCCGCCTCTACGTAAACGCAGCCATGCTCCGGTCCGACCTGGCCTCGATAGACAAGCTGGAGGCCGTGCTTCGGGAGAAGAAGCCCGTAGTCCTGCGCCGCCAGGCCGTCCTGTTCGGGGTGGGGTACCTTTTGCGCAACGATCCGGACGCATCCCTCGCCTTTTTCGGGCCTTTCCTGGAGGACCGGGACGTGGAGAGCCGGGGATGGCTCTGGTTCGATTATTCCTTCAACCTCGTGGTAAAGAACCGAGGAGCGGAGGCCCTGCCCTGGCTGCGGAGGGCCGCGGCCGATAAGGACGCCGTGCTCTCCCTCCTGGCCGTTTACATGATCGGATCCCTGGTGACGTCCGCCCTGGAGGAGGGGCCGGAGCGGGAATCCGCCCGGGCTTTCGCGGAGGACAGGAGGAAGGATTTGCGAAAACGGTTCGTTCCGGAGCGTTGGGGCCGGGAGGTCGAGAAGGCCAAGAACGACATCCACGTTGTCATCCTATCCCGGCTCATCGACGACGCGGGGCGTTGGCTTTTCGAGTCCCCCGAGGCGCCCGCGGCCTGAGGAGCCGTCCCGGATAAACCTCCGTCCGGGTAATGAACGGCCCCCGGGGAGCCGAGAATATAAGTCGAATGAAACCCTGGCGCCCCCTTTTCCTTCCCCTGCTGTTCTTCCTCTCGTCCGCCTTCCTGACTTCGGAGCCCCTTGTGCATGTCCTCGAGAAGGGCGAAACGATATTCGGAGTGGCCCGAAAGTATTCCGTGCCCTATGAAGCCGTAATCGCCGTCAACAGGATCGAGGATCCCCGCAGGGTTTTTCCGGGCACCCGGCTCGTGATACCCGCCTCCCACAAGGTGGAGAAGGGCCAGACCCTCTACGGCATCGCCCGTACCTATGGGGTGGCCCTGGAGGAGCTCCGGCGGGTCAACAAGCTAGGCGACGGGGCCCTGATCAAGCCCGGCGATATCCTCGTGCTGCCCGAGAACGCCCTCCCTTCGGGATCGGCCTCGCAGCCGCAAAGCCCGGCCCCCGCTTCCGCCCCCGGCGGGAGTCCGGAGCGGCCCGCCGCGCCCGGGAAGGCTGCCCCGGGAACCCCCGCGAAGACCTCCGCCAAGCCCGTCCCCGCGGCGACCTGGCCCGCGGAGGGCGAGGCTTCGTACCTGGACGGCAAGCTCTTCGGCGTGGGCATCCGGACCCGGGAAAAAGCCCCGATCCGGGCCGTGCGTTCCGGCACCGTGGTTTCCGCGGGCCCCTTCCGGGGTTTCGGAAGGGTTGCGTTCATACAGGCGAAGGACGGGCTCATCTATGTCTACGGAGGCGCCGAAACCCTGGGGGTCCGGATAGGGGAATCCGTACGGGCGGGCTCCGAGATAGGCAAAGTGGGAATAGACCTGAAGGAAGGGCTTCCGATAGCCTATTTCCTGGTGTTCAAGAAGGGGAATGCCTTGGACCCCGCGACCGTCCCGAGGGAATAGGAGGCGAATTGTAAAATCTGCCGTCCCGGGTTGTTTTTTTTGTAAAAAAAATGTTATTTTGCACTTGATTCCTGTTTAAAACTCAATACAGTTAATGATGCGCTTTCCAAAAATGCGGTGAAGTCTCT
>CAYTYG010000352.1:0-3434 GCA_964441515.1 uncultured Treponema sp. | reverse complement strand
CGGTGTCCATTATGTCCTTGAACGACGCGCCCTGGATCCGCATGATGACGCCCAAAAGGATACATGCCGCCATGAAGGCTTCCATGGTCTTGGCGGATTTGAGAGCTACCCAGGTTCCGACGGCGATCGATATAACCACGAGGACCGGAAGGATGAAGTTCAGGAACACGTTGGTCCGGATGGCCGGATGTTTCGGCGTATCCGTCAGTTCCTCTCCCACCAGGGGTTCGGCGCCGTCGCGCAGGACCTTGTTTTCTTCCTGAGCACGCCTTTCGGCCTTTTTCATGGGACCGAATTCCGGAACGATCTTGAGGGCGAGCAGACCCACCAGGACGACGACCAGGATAGCGTAGAAATTGAAGCCGATGAATCTCGTGAAGACCGCCATACCCTGTTCAACGTTCTCCACCGGTCCGATACCCACGATCAGGCCGGAGATGTAGACGGCCCAGCCGGTAATCGGTACCATCACGCTGACCGGGGCGGAGGTGGAGTCCGCAATGTAGGAAAGCTTCTCCCTGGATATTTTCGCGTTGTCCGAAAGGCCCCGCATTGTGGATCCGACGAACAGTGGGCTAAAGTAGTCGCTGAAGAACACGAACATCCCCATGACCCACGCCGTAAGCTGGATTCCGGTACGGGATAATTTCTTGTCCTTCATGATGTCCGTGAAACCCTGGATCGCCCCGGATCTCTGGAAGAATGCGATCAGTATTCCTATGAATACCTCCAAAAGGAAAATCCAGGAAAAACTCGTCGTGCCGAGCGATTTTTTTATCAAGTTCGGGAACGCGAGGAGGCCTCCCCCCAGAAACATGGAACCGATAAAAACAGCGATGAAAAGTGAAAAGACCGTGTTCCGCGTCTTGAACGCGAGCACGATAGCGATGACGGCCGGTATCAACGATACCCAGCCCATGGTCGTTCCTTCCATCGTTTTTCCCCTTTGTGACTTAGATATTGACGACCGTACTTGTCGCCTTGGGCGCCGGGTCCAGACGATCGGACGATTTAAGCCCTAAAGCCTCCTCCGCCCGGGTGAATGGGCGCTGCTGGATGACGCTTGTCTCCTCGTGCGTGACAAGCCCGTTATGCACGCAGAGACTGCGCCTCAGGTATCCGTCCCGGACGCAGGCCTCCTCCACCCCCAAATCCGCGATGTTCCGGATATGCCGAAGTATCGAAGCGGCATAGGATTTGGAAACCGTATACGGCGCGGCCCCCGGAATGTTGTCTACGCCGTAATGTACGATACCGTCGATAACGTATACGGGGTCCTTGTGCGAAGTGGGGTGGAACGTCTCTATCGCGCCTCCCACGTCCGCGCTGATGTCGACAATCACCGAACCCTTCCGCATCCGACGGAGGTCTTCCTTGTACAGAAGATGATCCTTCCGGTGTTTCGGCCACTTGACGCAGTTGACGACGATATCCGAGAACGGGAGCATCTCGAGGATGTTCCCCCGGGAGGACATCATGGTCGTTACGTTTTTGGGGAACAGGTATTCGGCTTCCCGAAGGGCGCCGATGGAGATATCCATGAGCACCACCCGCCCCCCCAGTGCCGACAGCACCTCGGTGGCGCCCTTTCCCACGATGCCCGCCCCCAGCACGAGCGCGGTCCCGGCCGGGGCCCCAGCTATGCCGAAAATGGTCTGCCCCCTGCCTCCGTGGCCGCTCAGCAGGAAGTATGCGCCCATAAGGGCGCCTATCTTGCCCGCCGCCTCGCAATTCGGCGAACCGTAACGATGGCTATCCTCGGCCGTGAACGCCGTCACTTTTGCGGCCAGAAGCGCATCGACTTCCTTGCGGTTGGCGGCCGGATGGACGCAGGTGAAGATGATGTGGCCCTTTCTGAGATGCGGGTATTCTTCGGGGAGTATTTCCTTAACCTTGGCGATCAGCGTACATTCCCGATATACCTCTTCTATGCCGCCCCCGAGCGTGGCGCCCGCGGCGATGTACTCCCCGTCCGGGAAACCCGCATTCGATCCCGCTCCCTGTTGGACGAGCACCCCGTGCCCGGCCTCCGTGAGATCCTTGACCTCGCTCGGCGTCAGGATCACGCGTTCTTCCCCCGGTTTGTTTTCCTTGAGAACTCCGATCTTCAAGCTCGCACCTCCCCGTACCGGATTCATCGCATCCGGGTTCCCATAGAGTTAGCAAGGAATATGCCAAGTTCTTTTTCGTTTTTAGCCGAAATGGGTGAAAAAACGGCATGCGCGGACCCCCCGGGGAGCGTTGGACGGCGGCGCCGGCGTCGTTCCCGGAATCCGGGCGCCTAAACCGTGACATTTTTCTTGGATGGGGGGCGCGCGATGCGTCGTTGTGTTAAAAATTGGGCAATTATGTCACGGTACGGGCGAATCCGTGCCGATGCTGTACTCCCGGAGCTTGCGCGAGAGGGTCTGCCGCGGAATTCCCAGTATCCTTGCGGCTTTCGACACGTTGCCGCCTGTCTTTTGTATGGCAAGCGCCATAAGCCGCTGTTCCAGGGCGGCGACATGTTGCACGAGAGGCCGTTTGAGGGTGTCGGGACACTCCGGGTTCCTCTCCGGATACAATGCAGGGATGCGCGGGGCGACGTGGCGCATCTCGAGGGTGCCCTCGTCGTCCGGAACGTGGGCCAAGCCGAACTGTACGAAGTGTTCCAGTTCCCGGATATTTCCGGGCCATTCGTAGGACGTGAAGAAATTAAACACTTCCTTCGAGACGCCGCTGACGCGCCGGCCGTATTGACGGTTGTATTTGTTGATGAAGAAATCCATCAGGAGCCGCACGTCTTCCGGTCTTTCCCGAAGCGGGGGGATGTGGAAGTACAGTACGCAGAGGCGGTAATAGATGTCGCGGCGCAGCCTTCCCGCCTCCAAGAGACGAGCGGGGTCCTCGTTGGACGCGCAGATGACGCGTACGTCGAAGTGTTTTTCGCTGGATCCCCCCACGCGCCGTATGTATCCGTCCTCCAGGACCCGGAGAAGCTTGGCCTGGAGCCCCACGGACATGGAATTGATCTCGTCCAGGAAAAGAGTCCCTCCGTTGGCTATCTCGAACAGGCCGGCAGCGTCCACGGCACCGCTGTAGCTTCCCTTAACCGTGCCGAAGAGTATGCTTTCGAGCAGGTTCTCCGGGATGGCGGCGCAGTTCTGGGATATGAACGGTTTGTCCCGCCGGCTGCTCGAGTTGTGCAGGCTGTGGGCCAGTACTTCCTTGCCGGTACCCGTTTCTCCGTAGATGAAGCAGGGTGCGGATACGTTGCAACTCGAGGCGACCCTCTCTTTCAGCGTTAACATCGCCGGAGAATTGGTTAATAGGCAGTCCAGCGTATACCGGGCCTTGTCCGAACCGAGCCGGATGTCGGGGGCCACCTGATGGTTGAAGATATCCCGGTCTATATCGATTATATGCCGGGCCTTGATTTTTTTATCGGTGATGTC
>CAYTYG010000351.1:708-3442 GCA_964441515.1 uncultured Treponema sp. | reverse complement strand
GTTGAAGGACCTCGCCAGGTCCCCCAGCTCGTCGTTGCCCGCCGGCTCGACGCGGATGGACAGGTCCCCGGCCTCCACCTTGCGCATGGAGCGCGCCAGGTTCAGGACGGGCCGGGTGACGGAGCGCGAGGCGGTCAGGGCGAGGGCGGCCGCCACGACCACGGATCCCAGAAGGCCGAGCACGGCGACCGTACGGGCCGTGCGTTCGAAGCCGGTGAAGAGCCCCGTGGGGATCTCGGTGCGGACCCGGAAGCCCTGGGCCGTCCCGGGCACCGGGGCCTCCAGGCGGGAAGCCTCCGGAGCCGGCGCCGGAAGCTCGTCCTCGTAGAATCCCTCCCGCCTAGGGTCCGCGAAGTCGAAGACGATGCTTCCCCGGGGGTCCAGCACGGCCGCCTCCGCCAGGAGGCGGTTGCGGTCCGCGGCCTGGACGAAGGCCCCCCTGCGTATCCCCGCGACGGCGTATCCCAGAACCCCGCCGTCGTTCCCCCTCAGGGCGAGGGCCAGGGTCAGCACGGTCTCCTCCCCGGACCCGGCCCTTCCGCGCTGGCTGGAGATCGCCAGCTCCCCGGGGCGCTCCCGAAGCATACGGAACACGCCCCAGGAGCCGTGGATGCCCAGGTCGCGGTCGGGGATGTAGCCTCCGGGGGTCAGCGTCGCGGAGCCGTCCGGGGCCGCGACGGCGGCCTCCGCGTCCCCGGCCTCCCGGGGAAACACGGACTGTATCCGGCGGACGACCCGGGCGGATAGGGCGGGGTCCGTACCCGGGAAGGCCCGCAGGGCTTCCAGGATATCCGGATCCCGGGAAAGCTCGGAAAGACCCCGGGCCGTCCGGTCCGCGATTTCCCCGACGGCGGAAGCGAAGGACTCCGCGTCCGCCCGGGCCCGGGATTCCGCCTCCCGGCGGAGCGCGGCCCCCGCCACGGAGGAGTATACGGCGGAGACCGCCAGGGCGGGGGCTATGGCCGCCGCAAGAAAAAGCCTCAGGATGCGGGAGAAGTATTTTCCGCGGTACGTCCGGGGGGCGGTCCTGAGCTGGGAGATCCCGTCCCGGAAGCCGTCCTCCCCGGGGCGCTTTTCAGGGGGCACGGCCTTTCCCCAGGAGAACGGCCTCCACCTCGGCGATGATGGAGTCCGGCGTGCTGGCTCCCGCGGTCAGGCCCACGGACCCGTAGAGGAAGATCTCCGGGGGGAGCTCCCGGGCGGTCTCTATGTGCCACGAAGGCTTCCCCAGGGCCTGGGCCGCCCTAAAAAGCCGGGTGGTATTGGCGGAGCCGCGCCCGCCCACCACGACGACGGCGTCCGTGCGCCCCGCGAGCCGGGCCAGGGATTCCTGGCGCTCCCGGGTGGCCGGGCAGATGGTGTCCACGATCTCCACGCGGCCGTACCGGGAGCGGAGGACGCCGCAGACCGCGTCGTATTCCTCCTCGCTTACCGTCGTCTGGGCCAGGACCCCGACGGGCGCCCGGAGCTCCAGGGCCCGGGCCTCCTCGGCGGAACCCACGACGGAACAACCCGGCGCGCATCCCGTGACGGCGACAATCTCGCCGTGGTTGCGGTCCCCCACCAGGACCACGGAATACCCCGCCTCCCAGAAGGCGCGGGCGCGGCGCTGGCTGGCCAGGACGCGGGGACAGGTGGCGTCCACGACCCGGGCGCCCAGGCCTTCCAGCCTTTCCCGGAGGGCCGGGGATATGCCGTGGGCCCGGAGGATCACGACGCGCCCCTCGACGCGGGAGTCGACGTCCGGCTCCTTCAGTATCTCGATGCCGCGCCGCCGCAGATCCTCCACGGCCTGGGGATTGTGGATTAGGGGCCCCAGCGTGTAGATGGGGCGCGATTCCTCGATCTCCGCGGTGCGGACCGCCAGGTCCACGGCCCGCCGCACCCCCATGCAGTACCCCAGGGTATCCGCTCTCTGGACTGTCATGGGTAAGGATGGTACCGGGAATTCCCGCGGTTGGGAAGACGGTTGGGGGACGGATTGTTGCGGCGGCCGGAGGGGCTATATACTTGAAACTTGTCTCTTTACTCGGCGTGGCTCGCGCCAAAAAAAGGAAGGTTATATGAGCGTAAAGACCATCGTCGTGGCCCTGGGCGGAAACGCCCTCATCGAGGAGGGCACCGAGGGTACGATGGAGCAGCAGTTCGCGAACACGCGGAAAAGCATGGGCGCGATCGTGGGGCTCCTGAAGGAAGGCCATCGGGTAGTCCTGACCCACGGGAACGGGCCGCAGGCCGGCGTCCACCTGATACGGAACGAGGTGGCGTCCTCGCAGGTTCCCCCCAGCTCCCTGAACGTCATCGTGGCGGACACCCAGGGTTCCATCGGCTACATGATCCAGCAGTCCCTGATGAACGCCCTGGCTCAGGCGGGCGCCCGGAGGGAGGTGGTCACCGTGGTGACCCAGGTCGTCGTGGACAAGGACGATCCCTCGATGACCAATCCCACCAAGTATGTCGGCCCCTTCTTCCGCGCGGAGCATCTGGAGGACTGCAAGGCCCGCGGGTGGATCGTCAAGGAAGATCCCGGCCGGGGATACCGCCGCGTGGTGGCCTCTCCGAAGCCCGTGGACGTCGTGGAAACGGAGGTAATACGGGACCTCCTGGACGACGGCCGGGTGGTGATCGCGGCGGGGGGCGGCGGGGTGCCGGTCTGCCGGAATCCCGACGGGACCCTGGACGGCGTGGACGCCGTCATCGACAAGGACAGGGCCAGCGCCCTTCTGGCGAGCCT
>CAYTYG010000351.1:0-698 GCA_964441515.1 uncultured Treponema sp. | reverse complement strand
CGAGCCTCCTCAAGGCCGACGAGCTTTTGATCCTGACGGGGGTGGAGAAGGTCGCGCTGAACTTCCGCAAGCCCGACATGCGCACCGTGGACGTGATGACCGCCGCGGAGGCGGAGAAGCACCAGGTGGAAGGGCAGTTCCCCAAGGGTTCCATGGGGCCGAAGATCGAGGCCGCCGTCGATTTCATCCGCCGGGGAGGGCGTCAGGTCGTGATCACGAACCTGGAAAACGCCCAGGCCGCCGTGGACGGCCGGGCCGGAACCCGCATCGTACCCTGACCGAACGCACGGAGGGTCTCGCCTTGACCAAGGGGACCTTCCGTGCTACCTTTCGCTAACTCTGTCTATTAAGGAAACTGCACATGAATACCCCGTTTTTCAATCTGCCCGTCCTTCAGGCCGCGGCCGGCTCCTCGGGATCCATGGTCTCGACGATCGTCATGTTCGGGCTTATCTTCGTCATCTTCTACTTCCTCATCATCCGTCCGCAGAACAAGAAGCAGAAGGAAATGCAGAAGATGCTCGCGGGAATCCAGAAGGGCGACAAGGTCATCACCATCGGGGGCATCCACGGTATCGTCCACGCCGTGAAGGAAGGCGGCTCCGTGGTGGTCAAGGTCGACGACGACTGCAAGCTCGAGTTCCAGAAGTCGGCCATCGCCACCGTGGTCAACAAGGACGCGGCCCCCGTTCCCGCCG
>CAYTYG010000350.1:745-3451 GCA_964441515.1 uncultured Treponema sp. | reverse complement strand
TACGGTCGGCGAGCCGAACCCCGACCCGGAAGTCGCGGAGATGGAGGCCGAGATCGACTTCTCCGCGAAGGTGGAATATATCGAGGATCTCCTCCATACCGGGAGCCTGACCACGGGGGATCTCGTGGAAACCGTCAAGTCCCAGCAGTTCGAGATAGGGCAGCTCAAAAAGGAAAACCAATTCCTAAAATCCAAGCTCGTGAAGGCGATATCCCAGGGTTTCAAGGGGTAGAGATGGCTGCCTTTCCGACCGGTTCTCTGGAGCTACGCGTGGACGCCGTGGGTCTTGCCGCGGAGTTGGTCTTCAAGCCGGACGGCAAGGGCCCGGAGTGGAGCCTGGGCAAGACCATGCGCCTGGCCATGGACGCGAGGCTGGCCGGGGTGGCCCAGAAGCGGGTGGAGGAGATCCTGGCCAAGTTCGCCCGGGCTTCCGGTCCGGCCGCCGAGGTCCTGGTCCGGGGGGTCCCGCCCGAGCCCCCGAGGCTGGAGGAGCCGGAATGGTCCGACCTCCCCGTGCCCCCCGAGGCGGAGCCCTTCCGGGAGGCCGCGATGCGGGCGGCCAAGGCTCCCGCCGTCTTCCGGGTCCGGGTGGAGAAGATCTCCGTGGAGAAGGTGATCCGCAAGCCCGGCGCCCTGCCCTTCCTTCCGAAGAAGGAAGAGCGGATCGTGGAGACCGAACGCCGGGAAATCCGGGAGCCCGTGGCCCTGGACACCCGGGTGCTCCGGGCGGGATACGCCCGCAAGGGACAGAGGCTGGCCCTGGTGAACTCCCCCAGCCCGGGCCGGGCCGGAAAGTCCGTCTACGGGAAGGTTCTCCTGCCCGAGGGGCCGGAGGATACCAAGTTCCACTGCGGGGCGGGCGTCGAGCGGAACAAGAACGAGATCCTGGCGGCGGTCGACGGATTCGTCCGCATCGGACGGAGATGGGTGGACATCCTGCCCTTCCGCTTCCACTCCTGGGAGGTGACCCGGTCCCCCGACGGGACGTCCTTTGTCCTTGATTTTACCCCCGGGGATTCCCGCGTATCCCTGCCCCGGGCGGAGGATATCCTTTCCGCGGCCGAAAGCCTCGGCGCCGAGCCGGACACCCTCGTTTCCGCGGGGGAGCTCGACGCGGCCCTGCGCTCGTCCGTGGCGGGCGCCGTGCCTTTGGCGTCCTTCAGCGTCTCCGTAAGCCGCGACGGGTCCGCCCAGGTGACCATATCCCCGGACGGGATGCGGGCCGCCCTTACGGCGCGCAAGGGCCGGGGGCGCGGAAAGCCCCTGGAGCTGTCCGAGCTGGGCGCGGCCGTCGCCCGGGCTAGGATCGCGGGCATGGACGCCGCCAAAGTCAAGAAGGACCTCCTGGAGTTCTTCAAGGGCCCCGAGACCGAGCTTTTGGACTACGTGCTGGCCCAGGGACGGGCCCCGGGACAGGGCAAGGATCGGGAGATGGCGTGGTCCGTGGCGTTCCTTCCCGAGGACCAGGCCGGGCCCCTGCGCAAAGCCGTGGCTTCCCACCCGTCCCTGCCCCAGTCCGCGCCCTCCCTCCCCGAGTTCCCCCTGGAGGAAGCCCCGGCCGTGGCCTTCGTGGCCCCGGGGCAGGAGATCGGGAAGCTGACCCCGGCGGCCCCGGGACAGCCGGGCATGACGGTCCAGGGCAAAAGCCTTCCCGGCCTGCCCGGCGGCGAACCCCGGGTGCGTACATTCGAGAATATCTCCCGGGTCCGGGACGTCTTCCTGAGCGAGGCCGAGGGCCTCGTGTTCCAGGGCGAAAAGGAGGGGGAATTCTTTCTCCGGGTCCTTCCCTACAAGGACGGCGCCGTCGACGTCACCGTCGCCCAGGACGCGTCGGAAGCCTTCCTCACCCTCCGGAAGGAGGAGGGCCTGGGCAAGCCTCCGGACGTCGACGCCGTCCTGAAGGCGGCGAAGGAAGCGGGGGTCGTCTTCGGGATAGACCGCGACGCCGTCTCCGGGGCGGTCCTGGACGCCCGGTCGGGCCCTGCCGTGGAAAAGCGGGCCTTCGCGCGGCGGAAGGACCCCGTCGCCGCCGGTGGAATCCGGGTCGAGTGGAAGGTCCGCCGGGCCACCGGGGCCGCCGTCACCCTGCGGGAGGACGGCAGGGCGGACTACAAGAACCAGGACAGGTCCACCCTCGTGAACGAGGGACAGCCCCTGGTGGAGCTCGTTCCCTTCGGAAGCCAGGGCGAGGACGGGATGGACGTCCTCGGCGGGGTCATCCGGGCCCCCGTGGATCCGCGGTCCGCCCCGCCCCCCTCCTGGGACGCCTCCGTACGGGAGGAAAAGACCCCGACGGGGGGCACCCTCCTTAAGGCCGCGCGCACCGGCGAGCTCTATTTCGAGGGGAACCGGCTTGCCATCCTGCAGGGAAAGCAGGTGGCCGGGGACGTAGGTCCCGCCACCGGGAACGTCCGCTTCCCCGGGGACGTCCATGTGGCCGGATCCGTCCTGGGCGGGTTTTCGGTCTTCGCCTCGGGGGACGTGAACATCTCCGGGGCCGTGGAGGCCTCCCTGGTGTCCGCGGACGGCAGCATACGGATAGGGGAGGGCATCAAGGGCCGGAGAAAGGCGACGCTCCGGGCGCGGAAGAGCCTGGAGGCGGCCTTCGCGGAGCAGGCCCTGCTCCTGGCCGTGGAGGACATCAGCCTGAGGGGGGCCTGCCTGCTTTCGAACGTGAAGACGAACGGCCGGGTCTTCCTGGGGGGG
>CAYTYG010000350.1:0-735 GCA_964441515.1 uncultured Treponema sp. | reverse complement strand
GCAAGGTCCGGGCGCGCAAGGGCGTGGAGGTCCAGCACCTGGGCTCCGAGCGTGGTATACGGACGGAGATTTCCTTCGGGCAGGATTACCTTCTGGCCGACCAGATAGAGACCGAGGAGAGGGAGATCGAGCGCCTGAAGGCCCTCATCCTCCAGGCGGACAAGAGGATGAAGGACCTGGAGAGGTCGGGATTCTCCCTGGACGAAGTGCGGCAGGACAAGACGAAGCTGATGAAGCTCCTGGAAAAGAGGACCCTGCGCATCTTCGATTTCCGGGAGCGCTTCGAGGAGCACCACGAATCCGCCGTGGTGGTGCGGGGCGTGGTGCATCCCGGGGTCGTGTTGGAGAGCCACAGCCGGTACTTCGAGGTGAACGCCCGCAAGGAGCGCGTGGCCTTCGCCTTCGACGTCCATCTGGGGCACATAGTCGAGAAGCCCCTGAAATGAGGCGCGGGCGAAGCGGCAAGGAGCAATCATGAATATATTGGTGATCGGCGGTGCGGGGTACATAGGCGGCCACGTGGCCCGGGCCTTCCTGGACAGGGGCGCGAAAGTCACGGTCTACGACAACCTTTCCAGCGGCGTCCGGGAAAACCTCTTCCCGGAGGCGGCCTTCGAGGAGGGCGACATCCTCGACTATCCGCGCCTGGAGAAGGCCCTGCGGGGGGGGTACGACGCCCTGGTGCACCTGGCCGCCTTCAAGGCCGCAGGCGAATCGATGCTGAAGCCGGAGAAG
>CAYTYG010000349.1:0-3487 GCA_964441515.1 uncultured Treponema sp. | reverse complement strand
ACCTCCGAAAACTTTTTTAGAAGGGTTTCCTGATACTCGATCATCCGTCCTCCGGGATCCGATTCGTCATGGTCCATTCCGTCCAGATGGAGTATACCATGGACCAGGAGGCGTTTTAGCTCCTCGTTGCGGGAAACGCCGATCCGGGCGCAGTTCCGCACTAGGGTCTCCAGGGATATCACGACGTCCCCCGCCAGGTACCTTCGGGAGCCGTCCTCGGCGTGGAACCACCCGCCCTGCTCGAAGGAGAGCACGTCCGTGGGGGCGTCCTTCCCACGGTATTGGTTGTTGAGTGCGCGGATGAAGACGTCCCCGCAGAAGAGGACGGAGAGCTCCCAGCCGTCCTTGCCGAGCTCTTCCAGAACGCTCCGGACGAAGCCCCGGGCGCCCTCCATCCATTCCGGAGGCTCCACACCCTCTACGGATACTTCCACCACGTTCATGGGGAGTTTTCCCGGATCTTGGGGTATTCGATGCGGGTGTGGAAATGACCGGCCAGGATGCGCGTGAACGTGTTCGTTATCGTCTCCAGATCGCGGAAGGTGAGGTCCGACTTGGCAAGCTGCCCCTGGGAGAACTTGTCCAGGATGATGTCCTGTATGGCTTGTTCCAGCCGCGCCATGGTAGGCCGCTTGAGGGACCTCGTGGCGGCCTCCACCGAATCCGCGAGCATGACCACGGCGGCTTCCCGGGACGAAGGGGGCTGGCCGGGATACGTGAAATCGTCGGGACGGACGTCCTCGTCGGTCTTCTGCGCCTTGTCGAAGAACCAGGTGATGACGCTGTTGCCGTGGTGCTGGGCCACGATGTCCACGACGGCATCCGGCAGGCCCAGGGAGCGGGCGCGTTCCGCGCCCAGCTTCAAGTGGCTCCGGATGACCGTTGCGGAGAGGCGGGGGTTCATCTTGTCGTGCTTGTTGTATCCCCCGGCTTGGTTCTCGATAAAGTACTCGGGCTGCTCGATCTTCCCTATGTCGTGGTAATAGGCCCCGACCCGGGCCAGCAGGGCGTTGGCGCCTATCTCCCGGCAGGCGCTCTCGGCCAGGTGCGCCACAGTGACGGAGTGGCTGTACGTGCCCGGCGCCACGGTCAAAAGGCGCTTCAGGATAGGGGCGTTCATGTCCGAGAGCTCCATCAGCCGGAACCGGGTCGGGGCGTTCAGGGCCTGCTCCAGGAGGGGAAGGAATCCCAGGCTGAGTATCCCGCAAAAGAACCCGTTCAGGGCGTCGACGCCGGTCCTGCGAAGGGCTTCCAGCGGGGGCGTCGAGAAAAAGCCCGACAGGACGAACCCGGCGGCGCCCTGGAGCAGGCCCAGAACCACGCCGGCCCGAATGAGGTCTATGCGCTTTTCCGCGTTCCGGACCGCGAACGTCCCGCACAGGCCCGCGAAGGCCGAGGCCGCGAAGACCGCGGCGTCGAATCCGGAGGCTAAAAGGGCCAGAAAGCCCAGGATGACCGTCAGAAGGGCAGCGAACCGGGTTCCCAACAGGATGGCCGCGGTCATGGTGAACAGGGCGGTGGGCAGATAGGAAGCGAGGAGGCCCTCCTCCCCGAGGGAGAAGACGAGCCTGAGCGCGACGGCCAGGACGAAATACGCCGCCACCAGGGAGAGGGTGAAGAGGAGGTTCTTCCTGTCCAGCTTGGCCCCGGACACGGAGGGGGCAAGGAGCAGTATGGAAAAGAAGAGGATGAATCCCAGGAACGCGATCCCCGAGAGCAGGATCCGGATGTCCGGCCCCCGGGAGGACAGCTGAACGATCCGAAGGCGCTCCATATCCGTTTCCGTAACGATGAAACCCTTCCGGACGACCCGCTCCCCCCGCTCGATGCGGCGGATCACCGGCTCGACGGACTTCTCGGCGGCCTCCATCTTACCCTTGCTCAACACGGAATCGAAGAAGGTGTTTTCCTCCAGGAACCGCTCCACGAGCAGGACAGCGGAGTCGTAGGCCGCCTTGGGAAGTTTCCGGGCCTGCAGGGAGGAACGGGCGAGGGAGAGGGCCGAACGGAGGACGGGTACGCGATTGGCGGGGATCTGCTCATACTCGAGCTTCCCGTTGACCCAGCGCCGGATCTCCACCGTATCTGGGTTATACTCCTCCAGCCCCTTGTCCGGCAGGGCGACCACTCCGCGCTCAAAAAGCGAGGTCAGGACCTGGCCCGCGTGGGAAAAGATCTGGTTGGGCGTGGAATACGCGGCGATGGCCTGGGCTTCCTCCTGGGAGAACAGGTCGGGCCATTCCTTCTGGATCCGGAGGCGGAAGGTCTGGGGCGGCGGGTTCTCGGCCAGGAGCTTTATAAAACCATCCCGCAGGGAATCGAAACGGGAAAGGGCTCCGGCCCCCACGCGGTCGTCCACGACGAAAACCGGGGCGACAAGCCTGCGTTCCGCCTCGACGCGAAGGCGCGTAGCGGCCTCGTCCGTATAGACGAAATCCCGCTCCGATATCACGTCCTTGTCCGCGACCTTCCCGACCTCGAGTCCTTCTTCCGCATCCCCGATGCGGATCAAGCCCGCGTCCCCCAGAAACAGGAAAGCCGCGGAGCATAGGAGGAAGGCGCCCGCCAGGTAGGCGTATCGGCTGCGGTCTCCGGACCTTCGGGAAAGGAAGCCCCGGAAAGCCGCCTGCAGGAAACCGGGATTTCCGGACTCAGGATTCCGATTCATAGGCTTGAATAATCTTTTTCACCAGGGGATTGCGCACGACGTCCCGCCCGTCCATTCGGGATACGAATATATCGTCGATGGACTGAAGGAGCCCCAGAGCGTGGACCAGTCCGGATTCCCCCTTCTTCGGGAGGTCTATCTGGGTGATATCCCCGGTGATGACCGCGGCGGACCGCTCCCCCAGACGGGTGAGAAACATCTTCATCTGCTCCTTCGTGGTGTTCTGGGCCTCGTCCAGGATTACCACGCAGTTATTAAGGCTCCGCCCGCGCATGTAGGCCAGGGGGGCTATCTCGATGGCCCGGCTTTCCTCCAGGCGGCGGACCGTCTCGTAGGGTACCAGGGCTTCCATGGCGTCGTAGAGGGGCCGCAGGTAGGGATTGATCTTCTGCGCCAGGTCCCCGGGCAGGTATCCCAGGCTCTCCCCGGCCTCCACCACCGGACGCGTCAGAACCAGCTTGCGCCGGCTCTTGGATAAAAGCTCCCGGAGGGCCCAAGCCATGGCAAGATAGGTCTTGCCGGTGCCCGCGGGGCCCACGGCGAAGGTGATGTCGTGGCTGGAAAGTCCCCTCAGATAGAGGGCCTGGTTCGAGGTGCGGGGAAAAACCTTGCCGAATCCGCCCGGGATCTGTATACACGCATCCAGGAAGGATGCCTCCCGGGAAAGAACGCCTCCCGGGGTGAGCGAGGCATGCAGGGCTATGATCAAGTCCGGGGACGCCGGCAGACCGTCCTCGATGGATTCCACCAGCTGGTCCACGAGGCGCCGGAAGACCTCCCGGTTTTCGTCGTCCGAGGTCTCCAGATAAATTTCATTCC
>CAYTYG010000348.1:0-3488 GCA_964441515.1 uncultured Treponema sp. | reverse complement strand
TACCGGATGAACAATATCCAGGCGGACACCCAGATGCGGAAGAGCATAGGCGGCGAGGAAACGGGGAAGAAGTAGGCGGCCATGGACGATCTCATCTCCACCATCGTCTACCTGATACCCGTAGCGGCCGTGATCTTCCTGCGAGCCTTCGCGGTGAAACGAAAAGCGGACGCGGCCAAGGCCCGGAGGGAGGGACCGGCGGCCTCCCGGATCCCCCCGGAGCGGCCCGCCGCGGCCGACCGGCGCGCCGCGGTCCGGATGAACCGCGCCCCCGAGGTCGGGCTGGAGGAGTGGAAACCCCACTGGGTCGAGGAGGAGTACGAGGCCGAGGAGGAAGCCCCCGGGGCCGCGGAGACCCAGCCGGCGTTGACGCCGGGTGCTTTTTACGATACGGCGACGCCGGTCCCGGAAACCGATTCCGGCTCCCGGGTCGAGGCCGTCGGTTCCCAGGACTTCCCCCTCTCCGGCTCCGGCCCCTCCCTGTTATCCGGCGCGGACATGATGCGGGAGACGACATCGGCCGCCGCGGCCGAAAAAGCTAAGCATCCGTTCCCCGAATCCGTCGAGGGGCTTCCGCCCCTCCGGAAGGCCGTCGTCCTCTCGGAGATCCTGGGAAGGCCCCGGGCCCTGGGGGACGGGGAGAGCTGAGAGGGAGCGCCGCCCGGGGAAAGACAAACCGGGCGGCCGTCCATTCCCGGAAGCTCACGCCGCCGCGTGCCCCCTCGCCCGGCGGCGCTGCAGGACCTGCACCGTCAGGAAAACCGCCGCGGCCCCGGCTCCGATGAGGTCCTGAAACCGGTTCGGGGTCATGAGGAATACGGCGGCCGCCAGGGCCAGCAGGCGAAGGACCGGGTTCATGCGGGTCAGAAAGTACCCCTCTATGGCCGTTCCAAGAAGAAGAACTCCCGCCACCGACGTAACCGCGACCAAGGTGCCCCCGAGTACGTTCGTGTTCATCAGGAGCAGGGCGGGGTTGTAGATGAACATGTAGGGAACGATGAACCCGGCCAGCGAGAGCTTTAGGGAGGCAACCCCGGTCTTCACGGGGTCCCCCCCGGATATGCCCGCCGCCGCGAAGGACGCCAGGGCCACCGGGGGAGTGATGTTCGCGAACATGGCGAAATAGAACACGAACAGGTGGGCCACGATGGGCTCTATCCCAAGGCGTATGAGGGCCGGGGCCGCCATGGTGGTGGTGATCAGGTAGGCGGGGATGCTCGGAAGCCCCATGCCCAGGATCATGCAGGCGATCATGGTGAAGCCCAGGGTGAGAAGGAGGCTCGTACCCCCCAGGGAGACGATGGCGTGGGCCATGGAGAGCCCGAAGCCCGTGATGCTGGCCACCCCGATGATGGGACCGACCGCGGCGCAGGCCACCGCCACGGGCACCATGGAGCGGGTGCCCTCGAAGAGGGCGTCCAGAACGTCCTTGAGGCTCATGCGGGTGGCGGGCCTCAGCATGGATACGGCGATGGTCACCAGGATGGTCATGAAGGCAGAGTAGATCACGGTCCTGCCGCTGGCGAAGAGCATGACGATCAGGAACACGAGGGGGATGAGAAGGTGGCCCCGCTCCTTCATCACGGCCCATACCTTGGGAAGGCGTTCCCGGGGCAGCCCCTCCAGCCCGTTCTTTACGGCCCGAATGTGGACCTGCGCCATGATGCCCGCGTAGTAGAGGACGGCCGGCAGGATGGCCGCCACCGCGATGGCGCGGTACTGGACGCCCAGAACCTCCGCCATGATGAAGGCCGCGGCCCCCATGATCGGGGGCATGAGCTGTCCGCCCACGGACGCGGAGGCCTCCACGGCGCCCGCGAACTCCTTGCTGTACCCGGTCTTTTTCATCAGGGGGATGGTGAAGGCGCCCGTGGTCACGACGTTGGCCACGGCGGCCCCGTTGATGGTGCCCAGGAGCCCGCTGGCTATCACGGAAACCTTCGCGGGCCCGCCCCGGGAATGGCCCGCCAGGGCCAGGGCCAGGTCGTTGAAAAACTGCCCCATCCCGGACTTGTCCATGAAGGCCCCGAAGAGTATGAACAGGTAGATGTAGGAGGCGGCCACCCCGACGGCGGTGCCGTAGATCCCGTCCGTGGACACGAACAGGAAGCTGGCGATGTCGCTCCAGGAGTAGCCCCGGTGCCCGAAGAAGCCCGGCAGGCTCTTCCCGAAGAGGGCGTACAGGATGAAGACGATCCCGAGCAGGGGAAGCGCGGGCCCGGTGACGCGCCGTGCGCCCTCCAGCACCAGTAGCACGAGGAGCACCCCGAAGACCAGGTCCAGGCCGTTCGGGATGCCCGCCCGGGAGATGATGCCCAGATAGTCCGCCCAGACGTAGATCGTCGTCCCGAAAGCCACGACGGCCAGGGCGGCGTCGTACCAGGCGAGCTTCTTCCGGTTTCCCTTCTTCCGGAAGGGGTAGAACAGGAAGGCCAACGCCAGGACCATGGCGACGTGCAGGGAACGGTGCTTCAAGGTGACCGGAGGCCCGAAAGCAGCCCCGTATAGATGATAGATCGCCACGAGGACGGCGAAGACTCGGACGACCAGCGCGACGGCCTTGCTCGCGAATTCCCGGAACCGGGATTCCGAGTCGTATTCCTCCAGCAGGGTCTTCTGCTGTTCCTTCACGTTCGCATCGATCAAATCGCTCAAAACTCTACCTCCCCGGCCCTATCCTGAGCTCCAGGGCCTCGTGATGCGGAAGATCGGCCCCCCGGACCAGGACCTCGCCGTTCAGGACCAGGTCTCGTACGGCCGTACGGGAGTTGATCCACCGATACTCCCCCCGGATCTCGGATATGCCTTCGTGGATGATGTCGCCGTTCTCCACCCGGACGCCCGTCCCCCGCTCGTTGGGAACCCCGGCCCCGTAACCCCGGAATCGTATCTCCGTAAGAAGGAGCGTCCCGTCCGCGAGGATCTCGAAGCGCTCCGTCCAGGGGAAGTGCTCCACGGAATGAATCCAGGTGAACTCAAGGACGTCCCCGGACCGCACGGCCCGGCGAAGGAAGGGGCTCCCGCCCTCCTGGGATTCTATCCGCAGGAAGATCCCCTCCCCGGGGTTCCCGGGGAAAGTCCCGGCCGCCTCCGGCCCCGGGCCGCAGTCCGCGGCCAGGAGCACCGAGGCGGCCAGGACAAGGAGTCCCACAGTAGAAACCGGGACCCGGGGGACGCCGGCCGGCCTCACTTCAGGCGGCCCGCTTCCTTGTAGAACTTTTCCGCGCCGGGGTGCAGGGGAATGGGGATGCCGTCCAGGGCCGTCTCCAGGTTTATGTGCTTCTTGGCCGCGTTGTGGGTGGCCTGGACGCGGTCGATGTGGTCGAATATCCCCTTGGTGATGTCGTAGACCACGGCGTCCGGCAGGTCCTTCCGCACCAGGAGGATGTTCATGATCGTGGCCGTCTTGACGTCCGCCTCGTTGCCGTAGGTCCCCGCGGGAATCACGTCCGCCGCCACCGCGTGAGTCGCGTCGACCGTCGCGGGAA
>CAYTYG010000347.1:0-3512 GCA_964441515.1 uncultured Treponema sp. | reverse complement strand
AGATTTCCTATAAATTCCTGCGCCACGGATTCATGTTCGCGGCCCAGTCCGGCTACAAGTACTACCCCCTGAAGTCCCTCGAGGACATCGAGAGAAACTGGTACAAGTTCTGGAAGAACATGTAGAGCGGAACGGCGGAAGCCCGATAGGGCTTCCCCGGCTTACGGAAAGATAGGTAAGAGCGGGGCCGGCGGCCCCGCTCTTTTTCCCCACCGCCGGGCGTACGGCCGAATCTGCCCGTTTCCGGAAGGAATATTGTTACCCGCAGGCATCCGCAGTATTTTATTTATTGTCCGCGCCGCGAGGGCGGGCCCAATAATTCTAGCGGCGTGCCGATTCCGGACGCCGGCGGGAGCGAATCTTGAGACAAAAAAAAGTAATTCCCCTTGCCCTTTCCGCCTGCCTTGTCGCCCTGTTCCTCGTATCCTGCGTAAGCCCGGAGATGAAGGCGGTGCGGGAGATGGAAATCGAGTCCGTGGACCTGTCCCGGGTCCCCGACGGGACCTACGAGGGTTCCTTCGCCTACGGGTCCTTTTCCTACGTTGTCTCCGCCCAGGTGGAGAACGGCCGCATCGTTTCGGTGGATATCCTCCAAAACCGGACCACGAAGCGCGCCCTCATGGCCGAGGGCATCGTCTCCCGGGTCCTGGCGGAGCAGCGCACGGACGTGGACGCCGTCGCGGGGGCCACGACCACGAGCAAGGCCCTGCTCAAGGCCCTGGAAAACGCCCTGGCCCGGAGAGGTTAGGAAAGTGCCGCGGGGTCTAGGCCGCACTCGTCACGTCCCCGGCCCGTAGCACGCCGCCCCGAAGAGCCCCAGGGTTCCCGTCCTCCACTCCTCGTGGGCCTCCATCACCAGGCGCTCCGCCTCCGCCCAGGAGTCCGCCCGCGGGCCGGGAAGGTGCAGGTTCGTGGAGTTGCTGAAGACGATGGTGCGGCAGCCCTGGCCGCGCAGGCTTTCCACGTTCCCGGGGGAGTCGTCGATGTAGACGTGGGCACCCACGGCGCCCTTGTCGTTCAGGAAGCAGAGGTCCCAGTACGGGATGTCGTGGGCGTCCAGCCAGTCCACGGTCTGGGTGATGGCTTCCTTATGGAAGTATTTCAGGAAGAGCCGGTGGGTGATGATGCGTATGCGGATTCCCCGAACCGAGAGCTTGCGAAGCGTCGCCGGGGCGTCCCGTACGGGGGGCATGCCCCGGAAGAGGCCGCGCTGGGTCACCGCGAACCGGTGCAATTTTTCGTAGCCGCCGTATTCCTCCAGGCCCCATTCGGCCAGTCCGAAGGACACCTCCGGGGTCAGCGACTCGACGGGCCTGTGGAGCCACTCGGCCGCGATCCCGCGAAGGGCACCGTAGAAATCCCCCACCACTCCGTCCAAATCCACTCCCAGGATGAAGCTGCTCTCGTCCATGGGGCAAGTATGCCCCCCAGCGGTTCGATTCGTCCACTGCTTCCGTTCGATAGTCCCGGGACGCCCGAACCGGGTAGAGACACGGTGCCCGGCTTCGCCTACCCGTGCTATCATGGCCGCGCGTCCCAAGGAGGCAAGCATGAACCATCCCGAATTGACCGCCCAGGCCCTCTCCATCCTGCGCAATCCCGTGACCTTCCAGTGGTACTTCATCCCCCTGCTCGCGTTCGTCGTGTACATCTACTTCAACGAAATCCAGAAGAAGAACTGGAAGGGAGTCGCCGCGGGACTGGCGCTCTACATGGTCCACTGGTTCTGCGAGATCCTGAACGCCCTGATCCAGCACTTCTCCGGGCACGCCCTCTGGACGGTGCCGACGGGCACCTCGTTCCTGCTCCTGGTGGGGGTGGGCTGGGAGCTCTCCATGATGTTCTCCGTCGCGGGCCTCGTGTTCTCCAAGATCCTCCCGGAGGACCCCAAGGCAAGGCTGTTCGGGATACCCAACCGCGTGTTCTTCGCCGTACTGAACGCGGCGTTCTTCTCGGTCTTCGAGATCTTCCTGGCCGGGACTCCCGCCTTCCACTGGGTGTATCCCTGGTGGGGCGCAATCCCCGTTTTCCTAACCGTGTATATTCCCTTCTTCCTGGCCGCGAACCTCGCCCACGACTGGCCCGCCGCCAGGCAGAAAAAGTTCATAGGGGGGCTTGCCCTTGCGAACGCGGTGATGCTCATCGTGTTCGCGGGCATGCTGAAGTGGATCTAGCGGGGACGCCCGGGGCGCCTCTCCGGCGCCGGCGGTCTTCCCTTCGGCTTGCCGCGCCTCATTCCAGGAGCCCCCTCCGACGCGCGAAAACCACCGCCTCGGTGCGGTTCGCCGCCCCGGTCTTGGACAGGACGTTGCGCATATGGTTGCCTACCGTGTAGGCGCTTATGCGGAGCCGGAGGGCTATGGCCTTGTTGGTCATGCCCTCGGCGATCAATCCCAGTATCTCGAGCTCCCGACCGGAAAGGTGCGCGTGGTCCGGCCGGCCCCTCTCCAGGAGAGCCGCCAGGTTCCCGATCTTGGCCTGGGTCCGCGCGGCCAGCGGGGGCATGCCCAGCCGAAGGGCGGCTTCCCGGCTCTCCGAGAGGGAGCGCTCCGCCTCCTTCAGCTCCTCCGCGCCGCTTGAGGTGGAGGCGAGGGCCTCTCCCAGCTCGCAGAGTATCCAGGCCTCCGCGGGCCGGTCGCGGTAGTGGCGGGCCCACCGGAGGGCCCCTCGGAGATGCTCCGCCGCGGTTGCGTGGTCTCCGTACGCGTGGGCGGCCAGCCCCAGGGCGCGCTCCATCCGGTAAGGCCGCACCATGCACAGGCCGGGAAGCCTCCGGATATCCCGATAGGCCTGGCGGGCGGCGGCCTCGTCCGACGCGGCCGCGGCGGCCAGGGCCAGCAGCAGACGGGCGCGGAAAAGGATGAAGGGGTGCGCCCCCGGTTTCTCCGCTATCCCCCGCAGGAGAGGAATAAAAACGGCCGCCATCCGGGGATCCCCGGACTGCAGGGCCCGCGCTATGGCGGTGGAGGCCGTGTGTATATGGGCGGTATAAGGCCCCGGCGGCGTCCGGCCGTGCAGGTCCGCAAGGCGCTTGCGGAACGCGTCCCCCGCCTCGAAATCCCCGACCAGGTACTCCAGGAAGCACCGGCAGGACAAGAGAAACACATGGTCCGGCGCCGCGGCAAGGCCCTCGTCGATGCGCCGCCGGGCGGCTTCCCATCCGCCGGAAAGCAGGTCTATCCTGCTCCTGGAGAAGAAGGCGGCCCCTATCCCGAAGGAGTCCCGTGAACGGAAGGAGAGCTCGATCCACCGGTCCAGGAACGGGGCCGCCTCCTCGGGACAGCCCAGGTCGACAAGGACCGTGTAGCTGAGTATTGCGTACTGCGTGATCGCGTACAGGTCCTTCGAGCCCCGAAGGAGGGCCCCGGCCCGGTCGGCTTTTTCCCGGGCCGCCTCGAAGCGCAGAAAGCGGCCGTCTATGAATCCCAAGGCCGTCAGGGACTTCGCCTCGAGGTCCCTGTCCCCCGCCTTCCGTCCCAGGACCATAGCCTTAGAGATAGTCTCCTCCGCGC
>CAYTYG010000346.1:0-3517 GCA_964441515.1 uncultured Treponema sp. | reverse complement strand
AGATCCTCCATCGTGCAGTCCATTCCCAGATAGATCGTCGCGACGGAGATGCCGAACTCCCGCGCGTTCGCCAGTTTCAGATCCGTCTCCGGGATCTTCGCCGCGTCGGAAAGGTTGAAGACGTTGTGCGGGATGACGTTCGAGATCACTTCCTTCGCGTAAAGCTTCCTCCCGCTCGCCGCGACCCCGCAGACGGCGCCTTTATCGTCATAGAGGAATTCGGCGACCTCGCTGTTGTACCATATCTGTCCGCCGGCTTCGAGGATCGCCCGGGCGAGGGACAGGGAGAGCTCGTGGGAACGCTTATAGGGCATGGCGGCGCCGTCCACCACGTAGCTGTTCAGCATATTCAGGAAATGCAGGGCGTTCAGCTCGTCGGTCGGAACGCCTAGATACCCCCAGTAGGTGCAGATTATATTGCGCGCCTTTTCCGGCATTCCCAGCGCGTCCATCACGTCCTCCACGGAGTGGGAAGCCGCCCGCATGAAGTCCCCATGCTTCAGCATCATGGTAAAGCCGTTGGGCTTGCCCTTCATCTTCGTGATATACGCCAATGCGTCGTTGCACTTTTTGACAAGATCGAACAAGGCGCCCACGCTCTCCCGGCAGCCGGGGACCGCACGCTCCATGGAATCGCAAAAGGTTTCTATGCCGGATTTCAAGGTTACGTCGTACCCGTCCGCTCCCTTGACGATGGCGCGGAACATGTTGCGCTCATAGCGCCAGTCCACTTTCGCGCCGAGGCCCTCGAAGATCTTGTACACGGTGTCCGGGGATTCCGCCGTGCCGACGCTCGCGAGCTCGTGCAGGGAAGGCTCAAACTCAAAGCGGCCGCGGCGGAAGCTCGTCGCGCATCCGCCCGGGAGATTATGCTTCTCCAGCAACAGCGTGCTGAGCCCGCTTGTCGCCGTCGTGGCGGCGGCGACAAGCCCCGCGTTGCCCGCACCGACAACGATCACGTCAAACCGATCGTCCATACGACTCCTCCACCATTCTGTGGTAATACCATTAAAGTAGTATATCATGTCCGGGAGGAGCGTCAAGCAATTATCTATTTTATTAGATTTATTCATTGACAGAACAAATCGTTCACCCTAGGATATAACATATGTACCTGGTAATACCATAACCTTATACAGGGAGTATCAACGAATGGGCTTTATGAAAATAAGCGCGCCTTCCTTGACGGACCTGTTCGTCCAACAGGTCGAGAACATGATCCTTTCCGGGGAGCTGGACGTGGGCGAGCAGCTGCCCGCCGCGCGCGAACTCTCCATCAAGATGGGCGTCAGCCGTCCCGTCATCTCCGCCGGCATCGTCGAGCTGGAGAAGATGGGTTTTGTGGAAATACACCCGCGCAAGGGCGTTTTCGTATGCGATTACCGCCGCAGGGGAACGCTGGAGACGCTCGTGGCCATCATGCGCTACAACGGCGGGGCCATGCGCCGCAACGAGGTGAAATCCCTCCTGGAAGTGAGGAACGCCCTGGAGTGCCTCTGCGTCCGCCTGGTCATCGAGAGGACCGATGACGAGGAGCTGTCCGCTTTGGCGCCCCTGCTCGACGGGATCCGGGAAGCTTCGGACAACGACGGGGCAGCGGAGCGGGTTTTTCATTTTCACCACGAAATGGCCGTCCTTTCGGGGAACAACCTGCTTCCGCTTTTGTACTATTCGTTCCGCCCGGAGAGCGTCCACCTATGGTCCCTGTTCTGCAAGTACAAGGGAATTTCCGCGTTGTACGAAATAAAACGAAACCTCTATTCCGCGCTCAGGAATCGCGACATTCAGGACGCCCAGGCACAGACGGACGAAATCATGGAGAACGCCATAGCGGATATTTCCATCTATTGCGTATAGCAGGATGTTGTAAAAGCCGGTTGCTTTTCCAGCATCCTTCGCAGTTGTGTAGCGTTTCTTGCGAAACGCTACACAACTGTTACACTTTGGAAGTGTTGAAAATGTGTCTACACGCATTTTCAACACCCTTTGAGACTGCCGATTTCGGGCCGATATCACGGGCAGGCGGGATGACGCCGCCTCCTGCGATATCGGGCACGCGCCGGGACGAAGACCACTCTGATCACGGCTATGAAAACCGCGGGGATGAGCGCCTCGGCGATAAAAGAGACAAGTATAGGCGAAGCCCCGGCCAGCAGGTCGGATACCTTCTTCTAGGCCGGCTCGGACAGGGCGCTACGGACCCGGTCTTTTACCTCGACTTCGCCCTCTAGGAGCTTGGCCGCCAGCCAAGCCTGGCCCCGCCGACCAACCTCGCTCTCAGGCAGGGCCGCGAAAATACCACCGTACAGGTTCCCGAAAACCGTAAGGTACTTTCCGCCAGGGGAGCTTTCTTTTTTGGAAGCCCTGCGGACTGCTCCTTGAAAAATAAATTAGTCTAGTCTAACTTGGAGGCATTCTCGCGGCCCCGGAGACACGAGTATTGTATGAACGCGACAGAGGCGGCCGGAAAGGGCCTTTTCAATGGCTTGCGGGACGGGGCCGAGGAGGCCCCCCCGGCAGGTTCCCACGGCTTCCATGTAACGGGGAACCGGAAAACCGACTCGCGGAAGCCGCAAGGAATATTATCGGGATGGAGATAGGAGGCTAGAATGTCCAAACGGGTGCTTGTTTACGGCGCGGGGGTCATCGGTTCTATCTACGCGACAAGGCTGGCCAAGGCCGGCCACTCGGTCACGATCCTGGCGCGGGGAAAGCGGCTCGAGTCGCTCCGTCGCGCGGGGCTGCGAATCCGGAACGTATTCATCGGCGAGGAGGAGACCGCGGAGGTCCGGATCGTCGAGGATCTGGATCCCGCCGCGTCCTTCGACCTGGCCGTCGTGGCCCTTCGCTCCGGCCAGGTGCTGGGAGCGCTGCGGAGCCTCGGCGCCATGCCAGGCATGGCGGCCGTCCTGGCGGTCGGCAACAACCTCGAGGACCTCGACCGGGAATCGGCCGCGGCGGGTCCAAGACGCCTAGTCCTGGGCTTCGGGGCCTTCGGCGGATACCGGGAAGGCGACACGATCGCCTATCTGGACGGACGCACAAAGGAAAAACCATCCCCCGAGGCGGTATCGCCGACCACCCTCGGCCTGGTCTCGAAGGAGGCTCGGCCCGCCCTCGAGTCCGCGAAGGCAATCCTGGCCTCGGCGGGGCTGCGCTGCTCGGAGAGCCCGGACATCGCCTCCTGGCTCCTCTGCCACGCGGCCCTGGTCTTCCCCCTCGCGGGCGCAATGTACGCCGCAGGGGGGGATCAAGCCCGTTTTTGCGGAACCCCCGACGCTATCCTCCTGGGCATCCGGGCCTGCAAGGAGGCGATGCGAGCGCTGCTGGACACCGGGTGCGGGCTCGAGCCGCGGAGCCTCGGCCGGCTCCTGGCCATGCCCGAGTGGCTCCTCGCGCCTCTGCTCAAGCGTCGCTTCGCGGGCGAAGGCGCACGGGTCGCCTTGTTCGGCCACGCGAACGCCCCCGGCGGCCGGGAAGAGATAGGGGGCCAGGCGGCCATACTCGACGCGAGGCT
>CAYTYG010000345.1:0-3537 GCA_964441515.1 uncultured Treponema sp. | reverse complement strand
TACCGTCTACCGTTCCGAGAAACCCATCGATTTGAACTTCTTCCCGGAAGCGATACGGATCGCCGACGTTCCGAACGGCGTCCGGGAATACCTGGACGTACCGGACGACCCGACCCCCTTCTATTATGCCGTATTGGGACGGACGCCGCAGGGGTCCGTTTATGAAGTCTTCATACCCCTGAAGAACGTTAGCATCGCTCCCGTGGCCCATGGTTCGGCCCGAAAGGCCGAAATCCCGGCCTCCACCGAGAAAGCGGAGTCCGAGCAGCCCCCCGTTGTTCGCGCCGAATCTCTCGTGGACGGCATACGCGTCGTCTGGTCCCCCGTGCGGAAGGACAGGACGGTCGTGCTCTACCGCTCCTCTTTTCCGATTCGCACCCTGTCCGACCTGCTCACCGCGTCCTGGGTTGCGAGTTCCCCGGAATCCGAGGAAGGGATGATGGATTACCCGGTTCCCGGCATAGGCTACTACTACGCCCTTGTGGACGACGAAAGCCTTCGGTCCGGCAGTCCCATCCTTGCCGAGGGCCGCAACGTAACGGCGTCCCCGGTTTCCGTGCCTGTCGGGCTCTACCGGGTCGGCCTTCCGGAAATTCCGTACGCTTCCCGCTCCCTACCTCTTCCCTTCCTCGCTCTTACCCGGGGAGTCGAGGCAGGCTCCCGTCCTCTCCCGGCGAACATGGCGGTTCCGTCCCCGGCCAAGCTCCGTCCGGAAACGGAAAAGGCTCTGGTCCTCCTCCTGAAGCACGGGACCCCCGCCCCGGTGGTTTCCCGTACTCTCACCATTTTTCCGGAGGACCGGGACGCAGGCTCCACGGGCGGAGAGGAATATACCCTGCGCTTGATCGTCCAGCAGCGGCTGGCGAATCAGGACTGGAAGGGCGCCTCCGAAGAGCTGGCGCGGTATCTATCCCTTAACCGGAGCCCCGGGGCGGCCGCCCGCGCCCATTTTTACCGCGGCCAAGCGCTTGCCTTCTCGGGATTCTATCGGGACGCCTTCTTCGAGTTCCTGCAGTCCCAGGAACGGTATTACGCGGAATCGAACCGGTGGATAGATTGGCTTTTGGACCAGCTGCCTAGAAGCCGAACGAGTATGTAGTCGAGTGACGGAAAACCTGTCCGGGCCGGAGCACGCAGTCCGGGAAGGTTTTCTGGTTCGGGGAATCCGGGAGATGACCGGTTTCCAGGCAGAATCCCGCGTGTTTTCCGTACACGGATCCCCGCTTTCCCCGTATACCGTCCAGGAAATTCCCGGTATAGAACTGCACCCCCGGCAGGGTCGTCCGCACCACCAGGGTCCTTCGGGTCGAAGGCTCGTAGACTTCCGCGCACGGGGCTTCCTCCCCTTCCCCCGCGTTTTCCCGGTCCAGCACGAAGCAGTGGTCGTATCCCAGCCCGGTCCCGGCGATGTCCCTGCGAACGGGTTTCCGGGCGGCGAAATCGAACGGCGTTCCGCCGACATCCTCCAGGATTCCGGTCGGGATGAGTCCTGCGTCCACCGGCACGTACCGGGGGCAAAAAAGCTGGACCTCATGGTCCAGGATGTCCCCGTTGCCCTCCCCGCGTAGGTTGAAATACGTATGATTCGTGAGGGAAAGGGGCGTGGGAGCGTCGGTCTTGGCCTCGTACAGGATGCGGATTTCGTTTTCGAACGTGAGGGAGAAGGTGACCTGGACGTCGAGGTTTCCCGGATATCCCTGGTCCCCGTCCGGGCTGCGCAGGTAGAACCGGACGTTGACGGACCTGCGATCCTCCCAGGCCTCGGATTCCCATACGGCCTTGTCGAATCCTTTCCGGCCGCCGTGGAGATGGTTTTTCCCGTCGTTGCAATCCAGCGTGTATTCCTTGCCGTCCAGAACGAACCGTCCTCCGGCGATGCGATTGGCGTACCTTCCTATCGTCGCGCCGAAGAAGGGCTGGTTTTCCGTGTACCCGGTTAGCGTTGAGTAGCCGAGGGTTACATCTTCCCAATCATTCCGCTCGTTGGGCAGGAGTATGGATGTGAGGATGGCGCCGTAATCCGTGACCGTCGCCGCCATCGACTCGGTCTTGAGCGTATACAGGTGGACGGTCTGTCCTGTCGAGAGCGTTCCGAAATCCCTTTTTTTTGTCTTCATGAGTATCCTCCGTTGTTTTTTCCCCACAAGGAAGGCGATATGCGTCTTCCTCATACTCGATAGTACAGGGCGAAGAGGCTTTCATAGACCCGGGAAGGCAGAACCCGCTTGATACCGGCGGCGAAGCGTTCGAAGGCGGGACCCACGGTGTACCGGACACGCAGTTTTTTTTTCGAGAGCAGGCGCTCCACGAGTTCCGCCATCCTCGCCGGCGGGAAGCCGGAGCGTTCGTCCTTTTCCATAACGCCCAGCGCCCTGGCCATCGCCTCGGAGTAGGGGCTTTCCAAGGACGCGGTTTTTTTGCGCGCATCCGTGAATCCCGTACGAAAATCCCCCGGTTCGATCAGGGCGCACCGAATATTGTAGGGCCGGACTTCGTACCGGAGGCTTTCCACCAGGCCTTCCAGCGCATACTTGCTTGCGGAGTAGAAACCCTGGAAGGGAACGGCGGCCCGGCCGGCGATGGAGCTGACGCAGAGGACGACCCCCCCGCCCTTCTTCCGCATGGCAGGGAGGACGGCTTGCAGGGTGCGGAGGGTCCCGAAGAAAACGGTTTCCATCTGGTAGCGGACTTCCTGGATCGGCGTTTCCTCCACGGATCCCGCGATGCCGGATCCGGCGTTGCAGAGCACGGCGTCGATCCTTCCTTCCTTTTCCAGGATCTCCTGTACGGCCGCGCGTACGGATTTTTCATCCGTTACGTCCATCCGGATAAGCGTGAAGGAAGGGCTTTCATCGGTCTTGGGATTTCTGCCCGTTCCGTAGACGCGGTAGCCGGAGGATGCCAACCGCTCGGCCACCGCCCGGCCCAGGCCGCTCGTCGCTCCCGTCACGAGAACGACATCGCCTTTTTTCAACGCGGTCATGGTTGATCCTTGTGTGTTTGCGTCCCGCGTCCGCTCCGAAGGCCCCGGACCGCCGCCTCGATGACGTCCACGATCGCCGCCGGGTTAAGACGCTCGGTGTTTATCGTGAGATCCGCGAAACCATAGTCGTTGTTGTCGATGCCGTATATCTCCCGGTAGCGGGCCGTATCCTGGGCGTCCCGTTCCTGGGTAAACGCCAGTACATCCTCCATCCGGCCTCCCTCGCGCTCGAGGATGCGCCGGGCGCGGGTTTCCGGCGAAGCTTTCAGGTACACGGAGACCGACGCTTCCGGGAGGACCCAGATGGCAAGCCGGGAGCCTATTACGCAATCCTCCTCCCGGGCCATGCTTACCTGGCGGGCGTCCAGCTCTCTGTCCCAGTCGGGATCGTTCTTCGCGAGCTCCAGGACCTTTTCCAGGGTGATTCCCCGTTCCGCGGCCATGTTGCGGAAGGTATAATTTATGATTCGTATGCCCAACCGCTTGGCCAGGAGGGAGCTTACGGTCGAGTTCCCGCAGCCGCTCTTGCCCGATATGGCTATGATCGACGGTTT
>CAYTYG010000344.1:0-3550 GCA_964441515.1 uncultured Treponema sp. | reverse complement strand
TGGATTCCCTGTCCGTCGGGGACCTGGACCGCGAGCTGGCCGAAGTCGAACAGTTCTCCGATATATGCCGGTACGACTGGGACCGCATCCTGGGGCTCTTCGATCCCGGCGCCAACATGGACAACCCCAACTACCATCCGCAGTTCCTGCCCGCGGACGGGGACAAGGTCCTGCCGGAGCTCATTGACCTGTACTACATCCTCGCGGATTTCACGTTCAGCGAGATCCTGGCCAAGAACATCCTCATCATCCTGGAGCGTCAGGCTCCCCAAACCCCCTCGGCCGTCCAGGCCCAGAAGGTGGAAAAGATATTCTCCGCCCTGAACAAGGGGCTGTCCTCGCGGCTCCACCGGGACGTCCTCCTGGCGCTGATCCGGATGCTCAAACAGGATCCCGCCTACGAGCCGCCCCTGGTGCACGAGATGACGGACTACGTCGAGCGCTACCGCCGCCGCCTGGTGACGCAGTTTGAAAAGGACCGCGAGCGGGTCCAGACGGAGCGGCACGAGAACGCCATCTCCTCGGACATCGACGCCCTCTTCGGAAACGTCGAGGTCTTCCCCGTGGACGGCTACGGCGAGGACGAGGACGCGTACCTGCGCAAGGAGAGCCCCAACGGCTTCACGCACATCAAGCCCATCCGCATCCTCAAAACCTTCGTCCACAACAACTTCGAGCGGGACGTCAAGGAGGCCGTGAAGCGCCTCCTGGTGGAGGGCTACTTCGACAACAAGGGGTTCCAGAACAACCTGGCCAACCTGATCTACCAGTGCGAACGCTCGGCCGGACGCATCGACGAGTTCGAGGCCACGCTCCGCAGCAACGGCCGGATCAGCATCGTGGCCATGAAGCGCTACGTGGAGGAAATGCGCAGGGGCAAGGACGTGTCCCAATTCCTGAACCGCCTGGTGGACGCCATCAACCAGCGGGCCCGGGAGATCGTCGAGGACGAGACGCGCCTTTTGCAGATGCTCGGGGAAGCCCTGGGGGACCTGCTGTCGGACTACCGGAAGGCCAGCCCCGACCTGGTGACCAACATCCGCACCCTGGGGGGAGGACGGAACAAGGAGATCCTGGCCCAGATAGGGGAAGGCAAGCGTCATCTGGATACCCTCATGCGGATCATGCGGAATTTCACCTACGTCCGGGGCTTCAGCCAGGCGCCCGCGCCCCCGCCCCCGACGCCCTCTCTCCCCGTGGAGCCGGGTGGGGAGGAACAGAAGCCCGAGGACGTCGAGCCCATCTCCTGAGGGGCGTCCGCTCCTCCGGGAAACGGCGTTCATTTCGCAAAACCCATTGCTTCTCCCGGAAATATTCACACCGGCCTTGAAACCTGGGGATACCGGCGGTATATCTGACATCGTCAACCCGCCATTCGTCGAAAAAAGAGACGGCGGGCTGGACGGAGGAGTCGCCATGAACATGCTCATCGCGTACGCTACCAAGCACGGAATGACCGGGGAATACGCCCGGGCCATGGCCGCGGCAGTCGGCAAGGAAGTCCGTGTCCTGGACCTAGCTTCCCGGGAAGCTAGGGACATCGACCTGTCCGGGTATGACCGGGTCATCCTGGGATCCCCCGTCTACGCGGGGCGGGCCCTGGGGGGGCTGCGGAATTTCATCCGAACCCGGTCTCCCGAACTCGCGGGGAAGAAGCTGGCCCTTTTCCTCTGCGGCCTGGGTGCGGAAGGGGACGCGGGCCAGACCGCCCTGGACAATGCCTTTCCGGAGCCCCTGCGGTCGACCGCGGCCGTGACGGCGTACCTCCCGGGCTGGGTGGATCCCGAAAAGGCCGGCGGATTCGAGCGCTTCGTCATCCGCATGGTGGAGAAGGCCGAGGCTAAAAAAGGCAAAAAACCGGCGGGTAAACCCGACATTCAAGCCGAGGCCGCGGAATTCCTCCGGCGGAGCGGCCTCCAAGGGTAAGCCTTCGGCCCCGCCGGGGAAGCGCTTTCCGCCCCTGCCCCGGCGGGCATCCCCGCACGATCCCGACGAAAAACCCGGATCGCCTTGACGAAGGCCGCGGCGCGTGCTAGAAACGCCCGTGGAACCCCTTCTTTCCAAATCCCTGGGACACCATTGCGGCGTCGCCGGGATACACTCCCCTTCCCCCCTGGACGTCCCCGCCTCTCTGTTTTACATGCTTTTCGCCCTCCAGCACCGCGGGCAGGAGAGCGCCGGGATCGTGTGGTCCGAGGAGGGCGTACACCGGGCGGACCGCCGCCTGGGCATGGTCTCCGGGGCTTCCGAACGCTGGCTGGCCGGCGGCTGCAGCTCCACCGGCGGAATCGGACACGTGCGGTACTCCACGGCGGGCGGAGGCGGAATACGGAACGCCCAGCCCCTGGCCGTGGAGTGCTCCAAGGGCAGCGTCGCCCTGGCCCACAACGGGAACATCTCCAACTCCGCGAGGCTCCGCGCTTCCCTGACCCGGGAGGGGGCGATCTTCCAGAGCTCCTCGGACTCGGAACTCATCCTTCACCTGATAAGCCGCAGCCGCGCCTCGGGCATCGAGGAGATACTCCGGGAGGCCCTGGCCCCCCTGGAAGGGGCCTACAGCCTCTGCATGCTCTGGGGCGAAAGCCTGGTGGCGGTACGGGACCCCTGGGGCTTCCGCCCCCTCCACCTGGCGGAGAAGGACGGCGTGCGGTACGTGGCCAGCGAGACCTGCGCCCTCCACGCCCTGGGCCCCTTGACGGAGCGGGAAATCCTTCCGGGGGAGGTCGTCCTCGTGGACGGCGGCGGCCAACGCTCCTTTTTCCTCCCGCCGGCGCCCCGCAGGACGCGCTGCGTCTTCGAGCTGATCTACTTCGCGCGGCCGGACTCCCGGGTCTTCGGGGAGTCCGTGCACGCGGCCCGGGAGCGGTTCGGGGCGGCCTTGGCCGCCGAAGACGACGTGGAGGCCGACCTGGTCGTGCCCGTCCCGGACTCGGGGAACCTCGCGGCCTTGGGCTACGCCCGGCGGGCGGGGATTCCCTTCGAGTTCGGCATCACCCGCAACCACTACGCCGGGCGCTCCTTCATCCTGCCCACCCGGGCCGAGCGGGAGTTCGCGGTGCGCATGAAGCTGCATCCCGTGCCGGAGATCGTGGGGGGCAAGCGGGTGGTCCTGGTGGACGACTCCCTGGTGCGCGGGACCACCAGCCGCCTCATCGTGGGCCTGTTGAAGGAGGCCGGCGCCCGGGAGGTCCACCTCCGGCTCTCCGCCCCGGAGCTCGCCGGGCCCTGCGGGTACGGGATCGACATCCCGGACCGCTCGGAGCTCATATCCAACCGCATGACCCCCGACCGGATCGCCTCCTACGTCGGCGCGGACTCCGTCCGTTTTCTCTCGGTGGAGCGGCTCCGGTCCGAACTGGCGGAGCCCTCGGAATACTGCTACGCCTGCTTCAACGGCGACTATCCCTGCCCGCTCCAGGGCGAAAACGGAGATCCAAAGGAGCATCCATGCCCATAGACAGCTACGAGAAGGCCGGGGTCGATATCCGGGCCGGGGACGCCTTCGCCGACTTCATCCGGGGAATCCCCTCCCGGGCCGTCTCAAGGGCGA
>CAYTYG010000343.1:0-3555 GCA_964441515.1 uncultured Treponema sp. | reverse complement strand
TCTTGCCGCCCAAAAAATCAATAAACCGGCAGGGGGGGCGGCGGCCGGGGCCGCAAACTCACTCGGTCCGGAATCCGTCGTCGTCCCGTATCACGGAGGTGGTTATCTGCGGGACCGCCTTCCATGTCAGCAGCAGGGTGAAGGAGGAGACGAAGCGGTAGGAATAGGGGGAGCTGGAGGTATCCAGCTCCGGGCCGCCCTTGTACTCGAAGACCAGGTCCCAGTCCTCCAGGTAGTGGGTAGCCTTGATCGAAAGCCCTTTCATCTTGAAAAGAGCGCTCTCCAGGGCCGACCGGTCCCAGACGCAGAAGGCGTTCAGGATGTCCCGGAAAATATTGACGGGCTCGAAGGTGACCCCGTCCACCTCCGCCATGCCGAACCAGGAGGGGGCATACCGCCATACGGAGGAGTTCTGCGCCGTGCCGGTTATGCTCAAATCCAGGAACCCCGGCAGGCTCATGGTGAGGCCATAGGTCAGGGCCAGGACGGATTCCGTAGCCTTCAGGAGACTCTGGGAAAAGGTCGCGTTCAGCGTCCCTTTAAACCGGGCTTTACCCTTCCGGAAAAGCGGCAGGTCCACCTCGTCCTTGAAGGAGGCGTTGATCTCCGTCAGGCGGAACGCCTCGGCCCCGACCGTCGCCCAGCCGGAGTCCAGGGAGAGTTCGTAGGTTTCCGACTGCTTGGCCAGGAGGGAGGCCGTGAACCCTCCCCAGGTGAAGGTAGCCGTGTTCGAGGTAGGCTCCCCCTCCTCGAGGTTCCATACGAACTGGTCCGAGAACCGGGGACCCTTGTCCGATCCCACCGTTATTTTCGTGGTGAGGGCGTCCCATGTGAAGTCCGCGCCCTCCAACGGCCGGTAGTACTTCGTGGAACCCTGGAGGCTCACGCAGGGCAGCGACATCTTTGCGTCCATGCCGTAGGATTCCAGCCGCGGCGGTAGCGTCGTGGTAAGCGTGAAGCTCTGCACGTAGCCATAGGGCTGGACTCCCAGGGTCATGGCGAAATTGTGGGTCTTGATGGAGTCCGTGGTCCACCGGGGGCCCGAAACGTCGTAGACCGGGCGGCCTAAGCTGTCGATGGAACCTTCCCGATACGCGGTGCTGAATAGGTAGCCGACCATCGTGTAGGAAAGGTTGGTGGGGGACCAAAACCAGTCGTCCTGGAACGGCGAGCTGGAAACCCGGAGAGTCCCGGTCAGGCGTTCGTAGCGGTACCGGGCGTCCTGGACCTCCCAGGACTCCCTCTGGGTGTCCGATACATGGCTCGGATCCTCGTCGATGTTGAGCCGGGACTGCGCCTGGGACATCCAACCCAGGGCGAAGGAGGAGGAAAGGAGGCTGGAGGCCCAGGAGACCTTGGTCTCCAGCGAGGCCGAAAGCTTGTAGCTGGCCAAGTCGTAGAGCCCCTCGTTGTCGACTTCCTCCGGCTCGTCCCAATAGGCCGTCGGATAGCGCCGTTCGTACTGGGCCGCCGGGGACAGGGAATAGCTCACTCCCCCCGAAAGCCCCTCGGCGGACCCGGACGACGAGGCCGCGGCGGAGGGCTGGGGTGGAGCAAAAGCCGGGCCCGTCGCGGCGTTTCCGGTTTCCCCGTTCCCGGTTCCCTCCCCCGCCCCTTCGTCCCCCGGGACGCCTTCCTCCGCCCAGGGCGGGGCCAGGCCTTCCGTGGTTTGCGGTGCGTCTTCCCCGTATTCCGGCTTCCCGCTTTCTTTTTTAACCCCCTCCAAGCCCCCGGAGGAAAAGGAGGCCAGCTGTCCCCGCAGGGTAAGGGAGAGGTCCGCCACGGTAAAGAGCTCCGGCGCGAAAAACTTTCGCAGGGGATCCACGGCGAAGAGGGACGCGGCGGGCTCCATGGCCGGGGCGTCCCGGGTTATGGGCTTCCAATATATGGAAGTCGTCAGCCTGTCCAGGGAAAAAGACGATATCCAGGGCTTGAGCTTGTCCACGGGGAAGCTCCCGGAAAAGGAAACCTTCTGGGTATAGGAGCCGATCTCCCCGGGTTCCGTGCTGGTGCTCTCCCCCGTCATGAGCTTGAGCCAGTTCATATCCTCCGAGCGGTCCTTGAAATCCTTGTTGAAGTACGTGTCGGAGACCAGGGGGAGGCTGAGGCTCGCCGTGATGAATCCGAGGGAAAAACTGGCGTCGACCCCCACGGAATACCGGAAGGGGACTTCCATGCCCCAGAGGGTGGAGGAATTCCAGACGCTCTCGTAATTCCCCGGACCCGCGAAGGGCGTATAGTACCCCGAGTCCGTGAAGATGGACCGGCTGAAACCCAGGCCCGCGTTGAATTTCAAGCTCTTGAGCATCCCCTTCGATTCGAATAAACCCTCCGCCCCGATGAAAGCGCCCAGGTTGGAATAGATATCCGCCAGAAGCTTCAGGGTGTCCTTGGACGCGTCCTTCCTCGGAACGCTCGTATCCTGGAGGAACACCCCCCGCAGCTCCTTCTCGTACTCCTCCCCGGAATCGACCGCCCGGAAGAGATTCAGGCCGTCCTCCGACGAGGAGGCCGCCTTTTGCCCGATGAGGTAGGTGGTGGTCTGGACGAAACGGCCCTCCCGGTCCCGGTATCCGATCGCGGGGTGAAAGACGATCTCCTGCCCGGGATAGTAGAAAAAGGGAAGATAGAGGATGGGAACCTCCCCGACGGAGAGGACCGCGTTGGCGACGGCCCACTCCCGGCCGCTCAGGAGCCATATCCGGCTGGCCCGGACCGACCAATAGGGTTCCTCCCCCTCGCTCGAGGTGATCAGGCCGTCCCGAAGGGCCAGGATGCCGCCCTCCAGCTTGCGTATCTCGTCCGCGGCGAAGACCAGGACGCCCTCCGTCTTGTCGTCCCCGGAGGAGCGTACGGACCTGCCGTCCAGGAACCTGCCCTCCCAGGAATCCAGGTCCACCGTAAGGGAAGCCCCGTAGAAGGTCTCCGTCCCGGAAGGCCCCGTCTTGGCGTACTCCACGGAACCCCGGGCGGACAGGAGGTTCTTGGTCCGGTTGTAGACCACCTCGTCCGCCTCGATCCGGTGGGTCTCCCCGGTGCCGCTGTCCGTGTACACGAGCACGACGCCGCCGGACAGGCGGACGTACTCCTCCCCCACGTTCTCCAGCTTGAAGTATTCCGTGCTCTCCGAGGACTCGATCCGGAGCGTGTCGCCCCCGGAAGAGGACTCGGGCGCGGATACTTCATACTGTGTGAAGAGCCTCTTCCGGAGCTCCTCGACGCCCCCGGTCTCCGGTAGGCCGAGCTTCCGCACCCAGGCCACGAGTTCGTAGTAGCCCGCGCCCGCGATATCCAGGGCCAGGACCTCCCGGGCCCCGGCCCATTCCGGGGAAGGTTCTTCCGGTCCCGGGGACTGGCCGGATTCCTGGGCGAAACAGGGGCCCGCCGCGAGCATGGAGAGGAGTAGGAGAAACAAAGCAGCCCGTGCCCGGCTCACGAGCCACAGTGTAGCCGTCCTCCCGGCCGGAGTAAAGCCGGGAAGACGGGCGGGAAAAGCAGCGCGGCTACTTCAACACTTCCTTGAGGTATTTCCCGGTATGGGAGCCCTTTGTCCGG
>CAYTYG010000342.1:2826-3558 GCA_964441515.1 uncultured Treponema sp. | reverse complement strand
GTCATGCGCCAGATCCAGGCTCTCATCGAGGAGGAGCAGCTCGTCGAGATCTATAAGGTCCTGCGCATGCGGGGGCGCCCCAAGATCCTCCTGGCCACGAGCTACGAGGAGGCCATGGCCCTCTACGAGCGCTACGAGGCGTACATTCTCACCGTCATCTCCGACATGCGCTTTTCCCACTGCGGCGTGGAGGATCCCCATGCCGGCCTGGACCTCCTGGCCCATATCCGGGAAGCCAACCCGGATCTGCCGGTGCTCCTCCAGTCCAGCGATCCCGAGGCCCGAAAGGAAGCCCAGGCTCTGGGTGCCGGATTCATCTCCAAGGGGTCCGAGGCGCTCTCGCGGGAGCTGGAGGCCTTTTTCCGGGAGAACCTGGGCTTCGGGCCCTTCGTTTTCCGGGGCCCCGACGGGACGGAGCTCGCGAGGGCGCGCAACATGGAGGAATTCGAGCTGCTTCTCCTCCAGGTGCCCTCGGACAGCCTCCTCCTGCACGGCAAGCGCAACCACTTTTCGGCTTGGCTCACGGCCCGGGGGGAGATCCGGTTTGCCCGAATACTCCGCAACTACCGGATCGACGACTTCTCGGACCCCCAGGAGATGCGGAATTTCCTCCTTAGACTCCTGGACGACGTGCGGAAGGCCAAGAGCCGGGGCATCATTCCCAGCTTCGACGAGTCCCTCTGCGGGGACTCGAACTGCATGATGCGCCTGGCCGCCGGTTCCGTGGGGGGC
>CAYTYG010000342.1:0-2758 GCA_964441515.1 uncultured Treponema sp. | reverse complement strand
TGGTCTCGTATTCTTAAAGAGCCTTATCGACAACATGGCCTTCCCGGTCTGGGAGGACCGGCTCGAGGTGAAGGTCCCGTTCACCATCTTCATCGGCATCGACGAGTTCGAGCGTTTCCTGGATTCGAACAACCTCTGGAGCTTCGCCTATGGAGGAGGGGAGTACGAGGAGATGCGCCGGCGCTTCCTGGCCTCTTCCCTGAGCCCGGATGTCGTGGAGGGGCTGCGCCGGCTGCTTCAGGTCACGGACAACCCCCTGGCCGTGCGCTCCTCGGGGCTTTTCGAGGACATGCTGATGGTTCCGTTCTCGGGTATCTACGATACCTACCTGATCCCCAACTCCCATCCGGACGTCGAGGAGCGGCTCCGCCAGCTCCAGGACGCCATACGGCTGACCTACGTCTCCCTGTTTTCCCCCAAGGCCCGTTCCTATTTCGACGCCGCCCGCTACAAGATCGACGAGGAGCGCATGGCGATCGTCATCCAGGAGGTCGTCGGGACGCGGAGGGGCCGGTGGTTCTACCCGCCCATTTCCGGAACGGCCCAGTCCCACAATTACTATCCCGTGGCCTACCTGAAGCCCCAGGACGGGCTCTGCAACGCCGCGCTGGGACTCGGCCAATACGTGGTGGAGGGAGGGGCGGCGTACCGCTTCGCTCCCGGATACCCCAAGCTGGAGATCGTCGCCCCGGAGCACCGGGTGGCAAGCTCCCAGCGCCGTTTCGTGGCGATAGACCTGGACCGCGCACAGCCCAACCTCCTGGCCGGCGAGGACGCCGCCTTGGCGGAGCTGGAGATCGAGGAGGCCGAAGGCACGCCGGAGTTTCCCTTGGTCGCTTCCACCCTCGACATCTCGGATCGCAGGCTCGTCCCGGGGGTGTCCGCCCGGGGGCCCCGGATCATCGACTTCGCGAACATACTCCAGCACGACGCCTTGCCCTTCGCGCCGGCGATAGAAGCCGTCCTGGAGGTGGGGTCCAGCAGCATGGGCATTCCCATAGAGATCGAGTACGCCGTCAATTTCGACGAGCCCTCGGGCGTTCCGGCGATCTTCCTGCTGCAGATCAAGCCCCTGATCCAGAATGTCAACAAGGTGGCCGTGGAATTGGGGGAGGTGGACAAGTCGGAGTGCATCCTGGCGACGGATCGGGCCATGGGGAACGGGCGGGACGCGTCCATACTCGACCTCGTATACGTGGACCCCTCCCGGTTCGATCCGGAAGAGACCCAGGAAATAGCCGAGGAAATAGCCGGGCTTAACGAGCGGTTGAAGGCGGAAGGGCGCCGGTACGTCCTAATCGGCCCCGGCCGATGGGGAACCCGGGACCGGAGGCTGGGCATCCCCGTGTCTTTCATGCAGATCTCCGGAGCCCGGGTCATCGTAGAGGCGGATCTGCCTCAATTCCATGTGGACGGCTCCCTGGGGAGCCACTTCTTCCATAACGTCACGTCCATGAACATCGGGTATTTCACGGTGCCTTGGAATTCCCCGGAGGCCTTCGTCAACTGGGAATACCTGACGGCCCGGGAGCCGGAGAGCCGTACGGCCCATTGCGCGCACCTGCGCTTCCCGGAGCCCGTCGAGATCCTGATGGACGGCCGCCGGTCCAGCGCGGCCATTAAAAAGGTCGTCCCAGCATTGACCGTAAGCCCCGATTCCGACAATATAGCCTGCGAATGACAGAGCGCTGATTCCCGCGGCCCGCGCAGGGCCGCCCCCTTTATCGGAGTATAGTATGGATACCAAGTCCCTCGTGCGTACATTGCATCCCCTGGAAATCAAGGTTTTGAGCCGCTACAGCCGCGGCGAGGATCTTTCCTCCGCGCGCCTGGCCGCGGATCTGGGCTACAAGGAGGGCCAGGCCAACCAGGCCTTCAGCTGGCTGGCCGCCAAGGGCTTGGCGGAGGAATCCGGCAGGACCGTCCGGACCGTCTACGAGCTGACACCCCTGGGATCGGACTGGGTCGTTTCCGGCTTTCCGGAGGAGAGGATCCTCCGTTTCCTTGGAGACAAGGGCCCGGCGAAGCTCCCCGAGATATGCGAGGCCTTGGGCCTTCCTCAAAAGGACGTGGGCTCGGCCTTCGGCCTTCTTTCCAAGGAAGGCGCCCTCTCCATGGACTCGGACAAGCGCGCCGTCCTGGACAAAAAGTGGTTCGACGCCGCCCACGACTCGGGCCGTAAGCCCCGGATCGTGCGGGTCCGCGAACTCCTGGACCGAGCCAAGGCGGCGGAAGGCGGCATCCTGGAGGAGGCCGCACTCTCCCCGGAGGAGCGTTCCGCGATGGCCGGCATGGCCCGGAAGCGCGGGGCCGGAGACGCGGCTTTCCGGGTCGCCGACCGCGAGGTCGTCACGTACAGGCTGACCGAGGGGGCGGCCGCGGTGCGCCGGGAGCTCGCGGAGTCCGGCGTCACCGGGGACGAGGCCGGGGCCCTCACCCCGGAGATGCTGGAGACCGGCGCCTGGAAGAACGTCAGCTTCCGCCCCTACAACGTCCGGGGCCCCGCCGCCCGGGTGATACCGGGGCGCAGGAATCCCTACGTGGAGTTCCTGGAGGGAGTCAAGGATAAGCTGGTGTCCTTGGGCTTCCAGGAATTCGACGGTTCCCTGGTGGAGACGGAGTTCTGGAACTCCGACGCCCTGTTCATGCCCCAGTTCCACTCCGCCCGGGATATACACGACGGCTACCAGATCGCCGAGCCCACGCACGCCAAGGAGATCGAGGAGCCTTTCCTTTCGAACGTGGCCGCGACCCACGA
>CAYTYG010000341.1:2852-3560 GCA_964441515.1 uncultured Treponema sp. | reverse complement strand
GGCCCACCGTCCCGATCACAGGTTTCTTTTCCGGGCGTACGGCCAGCACGGGCGAGGTCTCCGTCAGGCCGTAGCCCTCCAGGATGAGCACCCCCAGGGCGCCGAAGAAGCCGTCCACGGCCGAGGGCAGGGCGCCTCCCCCGGAAATCCCCGCGATGAACTTCCCGCCCAGCTTCTCCTTTATCTTCCGGAAGACCAGGATATTCCCCAGGGCCCGCAGGGGCGCCAGAAGGATCAGGGGGACGATGGGCACGATCAGGTCGAAAAGGCGGACACGGTTTCCGAAATCCGGCAGGAGCCCCAGGAACTGGTTCCGGAAGTGGGAGAAGGCCTTGCCCACGGCCACGAAGAACAGGAAGAGCGCCTGCTTGATTCCCCCGGTCTGCCGTATGTTCCGGTAGATGCCGTCCTTTACGGATTCCCATATGCGCGGCACCGAGGCCATCCACTGGGGTTTGATAGCCTGGAGGTCCGGAAGCATGATCGCTCCCACGGGTTTGGAGTACGCGACCCCCGCGGCCGCGGCCATGATAATATACTGGGCGATGCGCTCGAAGGAGTGCCAGATCGGCAGGACGGACAGGAAGATGTGCCCCGGCTTGATGCCTATGATGTCGAGGATGAAATCCGTCTGGTGCAGGAAGTTCCCATGGGTCAGCATGACGCCCTTGGGCTCCCCGGTGGTCCCGGACGTGTAGATCAGGGTGG
>CAYTYG010000341.1:0-2842 GCA_964441515.1 uncultured Treponema sp. | reverse complement strand
CCCAGACCATAAAGGAGGCTCATTCATCATGAAATCGCTTAAAGACCTCTATAAGATCGGCCGCGGCCCCTCAAGCTCCCATACCATGGGGCCTGAGCTGGCGGCCAAAACCCTGGGCGAACGCTTCCCCGCGGCCACTTCCTTCTCGAAGCGCCCGGGACGGGCGGTCCGCAGTTTCCTTCCCGATTCCAGGACCTCCCCGAAGGTCCGGACCTCCAGGCCCGCCTTGCGAGCCTCCTCCAGGACCCCTTCGGGAGCGGGATCGTAGACGATCGCCTTTTCCAGGAGGGGCAGGACCCCCTTCAGCTGGAGAAGCCGGGCCAGCTGCCGGTCGTTCTCCGCGACCGTGACGCGGCACTCGCTCCAGGCAAGGATGTGCCGGACTTCCTGGTCCGTGGCGTCGCAGCCCCGGGGGACGTCCGCGGCCCCCAGGCCCAGTACGGCCATGTCCGTCACCAGCCACTCCCTGCGGTTGTCGGATATGAGGCCGACCCGGTCACCCCGGGCCACCCCCAGTTCCGAAAGCCCCTCCGCGAAAGCGGCCGCTTCCTCGAACAATTGCCGGTAGGTCGTGGGCTTGAACTCGTTCCCGCCGTTCTTGCTGTACTGCGCCGGCAGGTCCGGATAATCTCTCACTTTTTCGGAGAGCAGCTGGACTAGGGTTTCGGCCATAGGGTCTTTCCCCCTCGGGAGTCAGGATGGTTTACATTATAACGAAAAGTGTAAAAGTGAACAAGCGGTAAAGACGCAGCCGGACGGGGAAGGAGAGGCGGGGGGTAGCGTGGAAGACGGGCGGACCGGCCGGGGATTCCGTCGTTACCGGTCCGTCTTTACGGCGTCGGAGGGAACCTGGGAGAAGTAGTCCGAGAGGATGGAGCGCATGGCCTTGAGGTCCGGGGCGTTCTGGATTTTCCACCGCACGTGGTGGGCGAAGGAGAGATTGTCGCAGTAATAGTAGAAGAAGCGGCGGGCCCGGGAGAGATGGAACTCCGGCGGGAGGTGCTCCTGTATAAGGCCCAGGGCCCGTTCCGCGGTTCCGGCGACGTCGACGCTCAGGGCGAAGGCCGGGTCGGCCTTCCGACCCCGTAGCAGGGCGAAGAACCAGGGCCGCCGTACGGCCTCCCGGCCCGCCATGATGCCCGCGGGGCGGAAGTCCCTCGTGCGCTCCTCCCAGTCCTCGAAGCTGCGGACGTCTCCGTTGCCGACGACCGGGATGCCGAGATCCCTCCCGAGCCGGAGGACGTAGTCCCAACGCCCGGACCGGCGCAGCTTCTGGCTCCGGAGCCTCGGATGCAGGACGATGTAGTCGACCCCCGCATCCTCCAGGGCGCCGCAGAAGTCCCGAAGCCTGTCGTAGTCGTCGTCGTACCCCGTCCGCATCTTTACCGAAAGGCTCCCGTCCGGCCGGGCCTCCCGTACGGCCGCCGCCAGGTCCCGGGCGGCCGCGGGATCCTTCATCCAGGAGACGCCGCCGCCGGCCTTTTCGATGTGGGGGGCGGAGCACCCGAAGTTGAGGTCCAGCCCGAAGGCCGGGATATCCCGGGCCGCGCGCGCCGCGGCCTGGACCATGCGGGGCGTGTCCGTGGCATAGAACTGGAGCACCGTTCGCTCAGGCGCGGGCAGGGCGTCCAGGAAGTAGCGGTCGTAGGGGGCGCCGGATACGTAGCCCGCGGAGCTGGTCATTTCGGTATAGTAAAGGTCGCAGCCCCCGAACCCGTCTACCAGCTCCCGAAGGGGCCGGTGCGAGAGCCCGACCATGGGGGCCAGGAGAAGGGCGTTCTCGGGTGGAAGGCGGCGGAGCATGGGGGGAGGATAGCGTGAATAGGGAATAGTGAACAGGGAAGAGGGAAGGTTCGGCGGACCGACGAGGCCTCGTCGTACCGGCGTGCATTGACTCTTTCACTTCCTTCCTGTATAACAGTCTGTCGCGGGTTCCCGGCGTTTTCATTCCCCGTCGGGGGCCGTCCATACCGAAGCAAACCGACGATCCCGTGGCAGGATACCAGGAGGAAGACCGTTGAGCGTCAAGATCCGGCTCAAGAAATTCGGCGCCAAGAAGCGCCCGTACTATCGCATCGTGGTCCAGGACAACCGACTCGCCCGCGACGGGGCCACCCTCGAGGAGATCGGCATCTACCACCCCATTGAGACGGCGGATAAGCAGCTCGTCATCGACGAGGCCGCCGCCCGCGCATGGCTTGCCAAGGGCGCGCTGCCCTCGGACACCGTGCGAAGCCTTCTGAACAAGAAAAACATCCGCCTCGGCTGACCGGCGCTCCGGCGCCTGCGCGTCGGCCGGGGATGCTAAGGAGCGAAGCGTGGAACGAGATCTCGTGGAATATGTTGCAAAGTCTCTGGTGGACGATCCCGCCGGCGTATCCGTGACCGCCGTGGAGGCGGACAAGTCCGTGATGCTGGAGCTTCGCGTGGCCGAGGGGGACGTCGGGAAGGTGATCGGAAAGCACGGCCGGATAGCCAAGGCCCTTCGCACCATCCTGAGCGCTTCCGCTTCCCGCACCTCCAAACGCGTGGTCCTGGAGATCCTGGACTAAGGCGGATTCCCGCCGCGTCCCAACGGACTCGGGCCCATGCCGAATGAACAATCCGACAGAGAGGAAGGCCTCCTCGCCATAGGACGCCTCGGATCCCCTTTCGGGGTCCGGGGCTTCCTTCGCGTCCGGAGCTACTCCGGCGAGACCGGGCATTTCCGGGATCTCTCGGAGGTGCTCCTTGCCAAGGGGCCTGAGCGCGTCCGGCACCGCGTACAGGAGGTCGTCGTAAAGGGGAGGGAAGCCTGCGTCCTCCTGGAAGGGTGCTCCGGACCCGAGGAAGCCGCGAGATT
>CAYTYG010000340.1:0-3571 GCA_964441515.1 uncultured Treponema sp. | reverse complement strand
GGCGGCGGCAAGGCCATCAAGGCCGAGGTGCCGCTGTCCGAGATGTTCGGCTACTCGACCGTGCTGCGCTCGATGACCCAGGGCAAGGCCGAGTTCTCGATGGAATTCCTTAAGTACGGCAAGGTGCCCCAGAGCGTCTCCGAGCAGCTCCGCAAGGACTACGAGGAGAAGCGCAAGAAGGAGCAGGGCCGCTAGGCCGGCGCCGACGGGCCGGGGAAATCCGGCCCGTTTGCGTTTTGTACGGAACGGCCGTATACTCGTATACGTGGTACACCAGGGGCGGCCCGCCGGGGCCGCGTTCAATCGATCAACATACTACACGACACCTAACCGACATCGTAAGGAGTTCCCATGCTGAAAGAGGAGCTTATCAAGAAGAGTCCCGTCCGCATCCTCGAACGGGGCATCGAGGGCGGACTAAAAATCGGCAACATAGGGGTCATAGCTAGCCGAAAGGGCATCGGCAAGACAAGCGTGCTGGTGCAGCTGGCGCTGGACAAGCTCCTTCAGGGCAAGAAAGTAGTACACGTTTCCTTTACTACCCACACTAGTTATGTCATTTCCTGGTATGAGAATATCTTTTCCGAGCTGACCCGGAAGCGCAATCTGGAGAAAATGGAGGACATTCACGACGACCTGGTGAAAAACCGTGTCATCATGAATTTCAACCAAGAAGGCATTTCCACGGACCAGATACTGCGTTCCCTGCAGGCCATGATCGTGGACGGGGGCCATAAGGCGGAGTCCTTGATCATAGACGGGTATGATTTCACCCGCTCGGAGCCGGATCACCTGGCCAAGATCAAGGAATTCGCGAAAAAAATGAACCTCGAGGTTTGGTATTCCTGCACGATGGTGGGAGAGGAACCCCTCGTGGACAAGCGCAACGTTCCGGTTCTGCTGAGGGAGTTCCTCGATCTTATTTCCGTCCTAATCGTCCTAGAGCCCCGGGCGGAGTACATACACTTCATCGTGGTCAAGGACCACGAGCGGATGAATCCCGAGGATCTTTCCATAAAGCTGGACGCCAAGACCCTCCTCATTGCGGAGGCCTGACATTTCGAAGGCGGCAAACAACCGACGACCTGGCTCGGAAACGGGTTCCGCCGCCTTTCATCCCAGGGGTCGCCTTCCCGGCAGCCCCCGTCCGCCGGAAACCCGTAGAATCGGTATTCCGGGAGCAGAGGGATATGCCTTTAGGGCAACTCCTATCCGGAAGAGGAAATCATGAGACGCCATCCCAGTTCCGTCCTCCTAGTTTCGCTCTCGGTTCTCGTATTCAGTTCCTGCCTGGGCAAGGATTCCGACGCTTCCCGCCTGGTGCCGGAGGACGCCTATGCCGCCCTGCTGGCGGAATCCCCCCTGGGATTGTTCCGCTCCGCCGAAGCCTTTTACCGCGAATCTGGACTGGATCGGAAAGCGGACGGCAGGACATTACCGGAGGTACTCCGGGACTTTTCGGAAGGAAAACAAGGCCTCGAGAATGCGGCGAAGACGATGGATTTCGGGAAACCCTTCGCCCTCGTCCTCGTTCCGGCGCCCTCCGGGGCGGCTCCCGGGATATCCCTCGTCCTTTGGCTCCCCCTGAAGGACGGACAGCGATCCTACTCTGAACTGTTGGCCGCACTCGGGGATTACTCCGGATCCTCCGCTTTCGTGGACGGGTACGCGGCCTTCTGCCGCGAAGGCCCGGCTCCGACCGCCCTACCCGTCCGCAAGGCGGATATCTCCAGACTGGCCGGTTACCCGCCGGAATCCGTCAAGGCGTGGGTGAACATGGAAGCCCTGAGGAAGGATTTCGGAGACAAATGGGTCAAAACCGTCGAAAACGCATTCGATCAGCCTTTCCCGGGCAGCGAAGGCGCGACGGATTCGGGGACTGCCCCGGAACCGGAAGATCCGGACGCCCCGTACAATTACAATGAGAAGTATTTCGACCCGGAAGAGTATTTTGGTCAGCTCGACGAGGCCGAGGGCTCGGGTTTCCCAGACTCCATGCCCCTGGGGTGCCCCCAGGGCATCGCTTCCCTGTTGGGAAAAATCGCGGACAATATAAAAACCCTGGATATGGCGCTGGTCGTTGACGGTCGGGGCGTTCAAATACGAGCCGGAGCGGCCGTCTACGGGGACAGAGCTCTAGGAAAACTTGCGGCCTCCGCCGGGCCCGCGAAGGGACTTCCTTATATCAAGTACCTGGAAGCGGACGCCCTTATGGGCGGAGTATCCTCGTATGACCCGTCCGGACTCTCCCAGTTCATCCGAATATATCTTAAGGCTCTAGGAATGGAGGGATACTTCGGAGAGCGGTATTTCGAACTCCTGGAGTCCTCCTGCTCGGCCCAGGGGCCGGATAACGCTTTTTCCTTCGATATTTCCCTGGATCCCGACTTCATCCGGAAGGCCGGACAAGCGCATACCCCGGAGGAGATTTCGGACCTGATAAAGACCTCCTTCTCCCTGGAATTTTCCGGGACCGCATCCCTTCGGGACCGCGACCTGTACCGCAAAACCCTGAAACTTCTCGAAGAAAGGGACATCTTCGGCGAAGTATTCCATAGGCTGCTCGAATCTTCGGGCGTTGAGCTGGGGATTCGAGTGGCGGAAGGCCGCGTGGACGGCTTAGACTATGACGCTATTCGTTTCGAAATAGCCAGTCCGACCCTGAGCGGAAACCGGGAAAGCAAGGCTGCCATAGACGCACTGACTGGCTTGATGACTCTTTACTCTCACAGTAAAAGCGATCGGGCCTACACCACCATGGGCGAACCGGGGCTTCTCATTGAAGCCTTGAAGAGGGACAGAGCTAAAGTTCCTTTATCCGGAGACAGCAGGTATAAGGAATACGCCTCATCGCTGCCCAAGGAGACAAGGGGCGTCTATTATCTCTCGCTCCGACGGATCTATGAGATCCTGGCGCCCTTCGTTCCGAATATACCTACTGTTGACCCCGATTCCCTGGATAAGCTCTACATATATTACGCCGTCGGGAAGGAAAACCTAGAAATGGGATTTTTCCTGGGCGCGGGAGACGTCCGGTCGATAATCGAACTCGTTTCAAAGTTACACAGCGAATAAGAGAATAGGCTTTAGCGGGGGAAAGACCAGGGGGGGCCTTGCGCCCCCTGGCTTTTTTGCGGCAAAGTACCGCCATGAGCGATTCCGACGCATTTACAAAGCTACACTCCATCATCCATCGGCTCCGGGCCCCGGACGGCTGTCCATGGGACCGAGAGCAGACACCCGAGAGCCTCCGGGGCAACCTCTTGGAGGAAGCCTATGAGCTCGTGGAAGCCATTGACGAAAAGGACTCCCGCCATATCATGGAGGAAGCGGGGGATCTCTACCTTTTAGTCACCATGATCGCATACATGTTTGAAGAGACGGGGACGTTCACCGTTGCCGATTGTCTCCGAGGAATCTCGGAGAAATTGATACGAAGGCATCCCCATGTTTTCGGCGACAGTGAGGCTGCAACACCGGACGACGTCATCGTCCAGTGGAACAAGATAAAGGAAACCGTCGAGGGACGCAGGCCCAAAGACTCCATCCTGGACCAGGTCTCGCGAGCATT
>CAYTYG010000339.1:0-3598 GCA_964441515.1 uncultured Treponema sp. | reverse complement strand
TTACGCCGAACTTTTTTTCTCGGACAAGTTTTGGCCGGATTGGACGGAGGATGACTTGAGAACCGCCCTGGATGCCTTCGGCCGCAGGGAGCGACGATTCGGCGGTACGTCGTGAACAACCTTGTTTCCCGCATCTTGCTCGTGTCGGCCGCGCTTCCCGCCCTCTTCTCCCTGATCTGGTTTTTGCCCCAGGGCGGTCATGCAGCCGCGGTTATCCTGGCCGCATTTGTAACGGCCGGCTGCGGCGCCGAGATATCCCGCCTTTTTTCGGCCCGTGGAATACGTTCGAACACTACGCTCTTCTCCTTCCTGGCCGCCTTTCCCATGACGGCTCTCTGGATCCTCGTCCACGCCCTGCCCGAGTCGGCCGAGGCCGCCCTGTTCCACTTCGTCGCAGTAATTTCCCTGGCCGCGCTGGCCATTCTGACCCCCTTCGCCTTTCCCCGGAATTCGAAGGAGATAGAGGACACCCTCGTAGCCGCCTCGGCCAGGGCTTTCCCCCTTCTCTACCCCGGGTTCTTCTCTGCGTTTATCGTCCTGATCGCCGATTACCCGGGGGCTTCCACTCCGGCAATGCTCTGGTTCCTTCTCATCGTATTCGGGAACGATAGTCTGGCCTGGGCAGTCGGTATGTTGTTCGGACGCCACCGCGGATTGCTCCCGGTGTCTCCCAATAAAAGCTTGGAAGGCTTTGCGGGTGCGTACGCCGGTTCCCTGGCGGGTGCCTTCCTGGGACCCGTCCTCTTTCCCTCCTCCGTCCTGGGTTCCCCGCTGCGCCTTTCCGCACTGGGGCTTCTCGTGGGCACCGCCGTTATCGCCGGGGACCTCTTCGAGTCCTCCCTCAAGAGAAGCGCCGGGGTAAAGGACTCTGGGGCCTCGGTTCCCGGGCGGGGAGGTTTTCTGGATTCCTTTGACAGCATCCTGTTTGCCGCGCCCGTCTTTTTTATCGTCGTACGATTGCTGAACCTGATATAGGGAGGCTTGATGTTCCCTAAACGAATAATACTTCTCGGAGCAACCGGTTCCATCGGGAGTTCCACGCTGGATGTCGTCGGCTCCCGACCGGATCTCTTCCGGATCGTGGCCCTGTCGTCCCATAGCAGGGAGGACGCACTCCTTTCCGCCTCATCCCGGTTCGCTCCGGATGCCGCGCTATGTCTAAGCGGCAAGGCGCCGTCCAGTGAACGTATCGCCTTTTCCGGGCCCGAAGGGCTGCGGAACATGATCGCAGACACTCCGTCCGACATCGTCCTGAACGGAATCGCGGGAGCCGCCGGGCTGGATTCCTCTTTAGCGGCCATAGAAAGCGGCAAGGACCTCGCGCTGGCGAACAAGGAAACCATGGTGCTGGCCGGCCGCCTTGTCGTGGAAAGCGCCGCCCGAAGGGGGGTCCGCGTCCTCCCTGTGGACTCCGAGCACGCGGCCATATTCCAGTTGGCGGAACGTTTCGGCCTCGACAGGCTGGACGAGATCATTTTGACCGCCTCCGGGGGTGCCTTCCGGGACCGCGCCCTGGAGGATCTTGCCTCCGTAACCCCCGAGGAAGCCTCCACGCATCCCAACTGGAGCATGGGCCGCAAGATTACAATCGATTCCGCGAGCATGGCCAACAAGGGCCTGGAGGTCATCGAAGCCGTCCGGTTCTTCGGTGTGGACTCCGGACGGGTCCGAGTCCTGATCCACCCCCAGAGCCAGGTTCACGCCCTCATACGCATGCGGGACGGGGCGATGTACTCCCAGATGTCCGGTACGGACATGCGTATGGCCATACAGGAAGCCCTTACCTGGCCCCAAACGGAGGCATGCGCCTTCGGTCGGTTAAACCTTGCGGGTAGGACTCTCTCCTTCCTGGATCCGGATCCCCTCCGCTACCCGCTGCTCGGCCTTGCATATTCCGCGGTTGAAGCCGGAGAGGGGTATACTATAGCCTACAACGCCGCGAACGAAGTCGCCGTCGGACTCTTCGTCGAACGACGCATAGGATTCCTGGATATTTTCTCGGTGGTCCAAAAAGTACTGGAAAGGGAGTGGCCATCCCGGGTGGATGAGATTCCCGAGGTGCGGTCCCTGGACGGGAAAGCCCGGAGCATCGCGGCGGATGCCGTGAAAGGAACATGAAGGATGACTACGGTGATCCTGGGCTTGATTGGTCTCGGCATGGTCGTATTCGTCCATGAGCTGGGCCATTTTCTGGCGGCTCGGCTCGTGGGCGTGGAGGTGGAGGCTTTCAGCCTGGGCTGGGGGCCGAAGCTCTTCGGCCTCGTCCGTGGAAAGACGGAGTACAGGATCTCCGTTTTTCCTATCGGGGGTTTCTGCCGCATGAAGGGCGAGGAAGCCTTCAAGGCCGCTATGGAACGCGGCGACCAGGATATGCCCCGGGAACCCGGGAGCTATTTCGGGGCTTCCCCCTGGAGACGAATCGTGATAGCCCTCGCGGGCCCCCTTGCGAACCTCTTCTTCGCCCTCCTCGTGTCGACCCTGGTCGTATCCGCGGGCTACGACATTCGGACCTTCGGAAACCGTATTGTCCTAGCCGCGGATTACCCCTTTCCGGGGGAGCCTGTCTCCAGCCTGCCCGCCGAACGCGCGGGTTTGAAAACCGGCGACCGTATCGTGGCCATCGACGGAGTGAGGACAGAGTTGTACTCCGAGATCCAGGAAATAGTCGCCCGGGCTCCGGAAAAAAACCTCCGGTTCACCGTGGAGCGGGAAACCGGGACCCTGGACCTCACGGTCACCCCGGACCTGGATCGCGAGACCGCAACGGGGCGCGTCGGCATATATCCCTGGCAGGAGACCGTAATCGAAGGAGTTGCCGCGGGGAGTTCCGCCTACATAGCCGGCCTGGCCGAGGGGGATCGCGTCGTATCCGTGGACGGGAATCCCGTACCGCACTCCATAGCCTTTCTTAGAGCCCTCTCCGTGAAATCCCAGGTCCTGCGCATCGCCTACGAGCGGGACGGTTCCAGGAAAGAAACGGACCTTGTCCTTACCCCGGGTAAGGACGGCAGCCCCGATTCCGGGATCGTCTTCGGGACCCTCACGTACCACATCAAGGCGCGGGGATTCCTCGACGCCCTGTCCCGGGGGAGCGCGGAAACGGGTAAGACGATATCCGGAACGCTTCAAGGCCTTGCAGCCCTGTTCCGGGGAAATGTTAACATCATGAACGCGGTATCGGGTCCCGTTCGCATCACCTACATGGTCGGAGTTGTAGCCCGCGAAGGCTTCCAGGAAGGCGTCGCCAAAGGGATATCCCAGCTCTTCAATTTTCTCTCGCTGCTTTCCATAGGGCTTTTCATCATGAACCTCCTTCCGATACCCCTCCTGGACGGAGGACAGATTCTTCTCTTTATAGTCGAAGGCATCCGCGGTAAGCCCCTCAAGCTCAAGACGATCTATCGGTACCAGGTTATCGGCATCGCCGTTGTCATCGCTCTCTTCCTGCTCACCGGAATAGCCGACGCTACCTTTTTCTCGGGCCGTTAAAAAAAGGAGGCATTCATGCGCAGCCTTACCTGTCCCTGCAACGCTGTTTTCGAGGCCGACCTTCCGGAATCCGTCGACCTGGACGCCGCCCCGGGTGTCGGGGACGATA
>CAYTYG010000338.1:3364-3605 GCA_964441515.1 uncultured Treponema sp. | reverse complement strand
AAAATCCGGACAGCCCTTGACTATAACGGACCCAAACATGACCAGATTTATGATGAGTCTTGATGAAGCTGTTGATCTTGTTTTGTTTGCATATAAAAATGCAAAGCAGGGAGATCTGTTCGTACAAAAAGCACCGGCCTGTACTATAGGAGATTTGGCACAAGCCATTAAAGAGTTGTTTAATGCCGATAACGAAATTAAGAACATAGGAATACGCCATGGTGAGAAAATATATGAAACC
>CAYTYG010000338.1:0-3354 GCA_964441515.1 uncultured Treponema sp. | reverse complement strand
AAAAGCTGAAGATATGCAAAATTTCTTTAGAGTTCCTTCTGATACGCGGGATTTGAACTATGACATGTATTTTGTGGATGGAAATGAGAATCTGGCAACCTCAAAAGAATATAATTCCAACAACACACGGCAATTGAACATCGGTGAAATAAAGGAAAAATTATTAACAATAGATTATGTTAGAAATGAATTGTCAGAATGGAGAAGTAAAAAATGAATATCCTAGTAACAGGCTCAGACGGATTTATCGGTAAAAACCTTGTATCCCGGCTTTTAGAGGATGGACGGCGGGTACGCGTGCTCACTCGAAGCCGCAGGACCGCCGAGATGGCGCTTGAAAGCTTTCCCGTAGATATCGTGGAAGGAAGGCACGACGATTCTGCCTTGCTGGACGGCGCATTGTCCGGAATCCGGACGGTCTACCATCTCGCGAAAGCTGTCGGGGAAAAGTGGAGCGACTACCTCGAGAACGACGTTGAACCGACCAAGGTGTTCGCCCGGTCCTGCCTTGAACACGGCGTCGAACGCTTCATCTATACCGGCACCATAGATTCCTACAAAACATCCGACCCGTCGGCCGTGATAACGGGCGAGACGCAGCTGGATCCGGGTATTCGGAAGCGCAACCTCTATGCCCGTTCCAAGGCTATATGTGAGGAAATACTCTTGGCATTGTATCGAGAGAAAGGTCTGCCCTTAGTTATCCTCCGCCCGGGCATAGTCATCGGGAAGGGCAGCCCGCCTGCGCATTGGGGAGTGGGGATGTTCCTGTCGGATTCCCAGGTCAAGTTCTGGGGAGACGGCGACAACGCCTTGCCCTTCGTGCTGGTAGAAGATGTAGCCCAGGCATTAGTGCTTGCCGGAAACCGGCAAGGCATCGAGGGCAGGACATTCCTGCTCACCGACAAGCCCATGCTGTCCGCCCGGGAATATATCGGATGCGTTGAGAAATACACGGGAATAAAGTTTTTTCAGGTAAATACACCTATTTGGAAGTATTTCTTAGCGGATCTTTTCAAGGAAATCGTAAAAAACTCGATACGCCATCCCAACCGGCGCTGCCCCAGCTATTCCGACTGGGCTTGCCGGGCGCATCGTTCGACATATGACTCTTCCTTGACGATCCGGGATCTGGGGTGGAAACCCGCCGGCAACAAGGCGGACTTGATCGAACGCGGGATAAAAGCCGCTGTGGATTACTATTATCGCTGAATCCAGGGTAAGGGCTACGATTCACCCCGCAAACGGCCATTCTATCGCTTGTTCCTTAGGGGGCAACGGAATACTTTCCCCAGGTGAAACCTCAACAATCCGAAAAACTGGGGAACGACGGCCAGAGAGGTGTGCCAGGCATAAATCCTCGCTTCCCTTTGTTCCAAGGACATACAGTTCATGAACTTCCTAACAAGCAACAATCTCGGGCGGAAAAGGAGGAAAAATCCCAGCACGGGAAAAATAAAAAAAACCGGTGAAAAAAACGCTATCGGTAAAAGGGCGCAGCCGAGAAGGAAAAATCCCCCCCGTATCCAGATCCTTGCCACCTCGTTGCCCCAAAAATCCCTGTGCAGCGAATGGACCTCCGCGAACCCGTATCCGCTCCTGTGCGTCCGTTTCCAGTATTGCCGAACCTTGTACATGGCTATATCATGGCGGGTCATCGGGCAGTCCAGCTTGAGGATACGATATCCCGCCTTTCGAACGCGGTATGCACACTCCGGATCCTCGCCGGCCACGATGCCGGGATCATAACCACCCGTGCTCTCCAGCGCTTCCCGCCGGATCAGGACATCGCCACCAAAAAAATCTGCCACCCCGGGCTTTCCGTTCCATTCCTGGTCGTGTATCCAATTGAAAGTCGATCGTTCCGGATGCATCTCGCGACGATCTCCGCAGACCGCTCCTAATCCTGCTTCAAGCTTTCCGACAGCTACAAACAGCCAGTCGGGGTCCAGGATAGTGTCGGAATCCAGGAATTGAACCAGGGGAGCCTCGCCGGCTTTCCAGCCCGCGTTGCGCTGCCCCCCCGGAGTGGGGTACTCGGCGTCCACGAGTATGGAGCGGGCGCCATGACTCTCCGCGATCCGTACGGAGTCGTCCCGGGAACCTCCGTCCGCGTAAAAGATTGTGATGAGTTCCTGGGGATAGCGGCAGGCTTGTACGCTTTGTATACAGGCTGAGAGGGTCTTGGCGGAATTGAGTACAATAATCACGACATCGATCTTTTCCAGCATGAAGGCTCCTTGAACTACTGTGTTGCTTTATAGGGGAAAAAACCGACCGGCCCATTACTAGTCCCCTGCGCCCATCTTCAAGTGTAAAAACACCTACCTTTTATAATTCAAAGTTGCTTTCTCTATCAAGGATGGCTTATTCTAATCGATATGAAACACCGTTTCATTACCATTTTTATGATCTTTTGCTTGTCGCTAAACCGGGGAGCCATACGTCTATTTGCTGACAGCCCACCCCCTCCCCTGCGGGCTTTGGGTATAAACCTCTTCGCATCCCAACTGGACTGGTGCCAGGACCGGCTCTTCGCGGACATGATGAAGAGCGCTCGGGAGTGGACGGAGGCCGGCCGCTATGGGGGCGGCGTCAAGGTGGCCGTGGACGAGGACGGCTGGCCCCTGGCCGACGCCGAGATTTGCTTCTGGCACGGGATCGACAGGATGGAGGGGATCTACCGCCTGGAAGGCTCCTGTGCCCGAGAACCCTCTATCACGATAGAGGCGTCCCCCGCGGGCAAGGAGATTCGTAACTTCAGCTATAAACGGGGCAAATTCTCCGCGGATATCGTCTATACGGCTCAAGCCGAAGGCGGTCTAACGGTAACCTTTCGGAACACGGGCGGGACCCTGCGGGACGTAAAACTCATGCGCCCCGTGACACAGGGAGCTTCGGTTTCCTATCCGGTTACCGCCACGTTCACCAATCAGGCAAAGCGCCTCGTGGAGAAGTTCAATGTTGTACGCTTCCTCTGGCCCGTGGACGCGTGGAACGGTCCCTGGCAGGTGTCCTGGTCCGACCGGGTTCGCCCCACGTACTGTTCCTTCAACCGGGGCGCGGAGAGCTCCAGGTACATAGGATGGGCCGGCAAGGGCATGGCCTGGGAATACGCCATCCGGTTCTGTAACGAGACGGGCAAAGATATTTGGCTCGTCCTGCCTGTGGGCGCGGACGACGGTTATATAGAAAAACTGGCCACGCTGGTTCGGGACACCTACACGGTCCCGAATGGAAAGATCTATTGGGAGTACTCGAACGAGGCTACTTGGAACGGCGGAGCTCTGCAGCACTACCTTCAAGCCCAGGCGCTGGCCCAGGCGGCGGCGGGCGGCGCCATAGCCTACGACG
>CAYTYG010000337.1:0-3605 GCA_964441515.1 uncultured Treponema sp. | reverse complement strand
GCTGGGCCTCTCTGCGGCGCTTTTCCGTCACTTCCTCCACGTGGATGATGCTTCCCCGGATGCGCTGCTCCCGCACCAGGGGACTCACCGTGATGGACACGAGGCGGGTGGATCCCTTGGCGTCCAGGGCGAACTCGCGGTCCATCTGGGTCTCTTCCCTCAACAGGGTGTCCCGGAGGAAGTCCGAGATCTCCTCGTCCGCGACGCTCTCCCAGACCGGGCGGTCGTAGATCTCCGGGGTAGCGAGGGGCAGGAGCCGTTCCGAGGATTTATTGAGCAGGATGGGGTGGTGCTGCGCGTCGCAGACCATGATTCCGTCCAGCATGGAATCCATAGCCGTACCCATGCGTTCGTTCTCGTCCGCCAGGATATAGAGGAAGCGGCGCAGCTGCTCCTCGTTCATCCGGGGAACCTTGGCCAGGGCCCTCTCGATGAACCGCCTCATCCTCGGACCTCGAGGGACAGCGACAGCTCCTCGGCAAGCCTCTCCAACAGGGAGGAGGGGGCGATGTTGTACGCCTCGCTGCGAAGCAGGGCGTCCCGGACGCGGGCCGACCAGCCGGACAGAAGCTCCACGGTGTCCGCGTCGGAGCTTGGGAGGAGGCCCCGGAAGATTGAGGAGAGGGAGCGGAGGAAGGCCGGGAAGGCGTAGGAAAAAGAGTCGTTCCCGGCCCCGAACCCCTTGGTCGCCTCGGAGACGGCTTCCAGCGCGTCCTGTATCCTCCGGTCTCGGGCATTTTCCGCGATTTCCCGGAGCGCGGGGGGAAGGAAACCGCCCCCCGCGGCGGCCCGGACGCAGAGGACGGAGAGAAACCGAAGGGCCAGTTCGTCCGTCTCCTCCCGGGACAGCGGTTTACGGGCCGCCAGGAAGGCGTCCAGGGAGGCTTCCGGTTCCTGCGATTTCGCACGGAAAACCTTGGCCAGGACTTCCCGGGAGGCTTCCGCGTCCCGGGGCCGGAACGGGTACGATCGGACCCGGGACAGGATCGTCGGAATCAGGCTCGAGGGCCGGGACGAGAGCAGGATGAATACCGCGGTCCTGGGAGGCTCCTCCAGTATCTTCAGGAGCGCGTTCCGGGAGCTCTCCAGCATGCGCTCGGCGTTTTCGATGACCGCCACCTTGCGGCCCCCGAAGGGCGCGAGGCGCGCCCACCTCTCCGCGGCGCGTACCTGGAAGATGGGGAGGGAATCGGGCAGGAGGGACTCCAGCTTGTCCGCCAGGGGAAGCGCCTTGGCCGCGGCCTCGGAAGCCTCGGCGTCGTCCTCCCGCCCGGGTCCCGCGGCGTCCGCCAGCTCCTCCAGGGACTGGACAAAGGCGGCCGCCTTGGAGAGCCGGTTCTCCTCGCCCTCGTACAGGACCGGATCGAAGCGGCGGGTAAGCTTTTTCACGGCCCTCAGGAAGAGGTACCGGGCTGGCTTGTTGGGGCCTCGGACCAGGATCTCCCCGGCGGCCAGAATCTCGGCCCGGAAGGAGCGGGGCCCCAGGAGAAGAAGGTCGGGGTGGGAAAGAAGGCGGTGGCGCTCGCAGGCGGGACACGGGCAGCCCCAGTCCGCGGTCCCGGCGTCGCAGGAGAGGACCCGGGCCGTCTCCAGGGCCGCGGTGAGCTTCCCGGAGTTTTCCGGCCCCGTGAAGAGCATGGCCGGCGGCAGTTCGTTCCTCCGGATGTCCGAGCGTAGGGTCTGGACGAACTCCTCCTGGGCTATGAGGTTTTCGAACACCCTAGCCTCCAAGCCCGGCGGCGGACACTAGGAGGGGAAGCAGCATCCTGGCCAGAAAACTCCCGGCCAGGAGGCCGGAGACGTTGAAGACGGGCTGGAGACGCAGAAGGATGAGCACTACGGACACCATGAGAACGCCTTCCGCAGTCCCCAGGAGAAACCCCAGTCCCCGGTCCAGGGTGTCCAGGTTGATGTTCTCTATTACGTTCTTGAGGACTCCCTGGAGAATTTTAATGAGAACGAAGACTATGAGGAACACCGCCACGAACCCCAGGACCTCCGTCATGGAATCCATGCCGAAGCGTCGTTCGAGGAAATCGGCGGCGGAGCGGTACAGGACGATGGCCAGGAAAATGCCGAGGATGACGGCCGCCATGGAAAGGAGCTCTTCCACGAAGCCCCGAAAGTAACAGCGAATGGCGAAGAGAAGGATGACGACGAAGAGGATCAGGTCCAGGGCATTCAAGGCTTACCTCCCTCCGCAAGCTTCTCGAAGAGACGCTCCGCCAGAAAGCGCGCGGCGTCCCGTGCCCCGATCTTCCTTGCGGCACGGGATGAATCGGCTCTTAGCCCGGGGTCCCCGAGGATGCCGGCGCAGGAACGGATCAGCGCCTCGGGGTCCTCCCCTGCGTCTCCCGTCAGGACCCGGGCCGCGCCCCGGGATGCGAACCACCCGGCGTTCTCCACCTGGTCGCCCCGGGTCCCGGCGCCGGCCAGGGGAACCAGGACCATGGGCAGCCCCGCGGAAACGCATTCCCAGAGGGAGCCCGCGCCCGCCCGGCCTACGTAGAGGTCCGCGGCCGCGTAGAGGTCCCCAAGCTCGTCCCGGATGTACTCCAGCGGGCGGTATCGATCCCGGAGGGCTTCCGGGAGCCGGGAGGCGTCGAACCCGGAGTTCCCGGGCCCGGTTTGATGGACAACGGCCGCCGTCTTGAGAAGCTCGGGCAGGGCTCCTGCCACGAGGTCGTTGAGCTTCCGGGCCCCCTGGCTGCCCCCTATCACCAGGATGAGGGGAAGCCCTTCCGGGACTCCCGCGAAGGCCCTACCCCGCGCGGCGTTCCCCCGGATCACCGAGGCGCGGACGGGCTGGCCGGAAACCTCGACGCGCTCCCGCAGGGCGGCCGGAAAGCGCTGCCGGGTCTCTTCGTAGCTCACGAAAATCCTCTCGGCTATCCCGGCGTTGAGCCGCGTGGCCAGCCCGGGGGAAAGATCCGATTCATGGGTGAAGACCGGAATTCCCAGGGACGCCGCGGCGCGGCAGGGCGGCACGCTGACGTATCCTCCCTTGGAGAAGACGGCCCGGGGCCTGAGCTCCCGGAGGATGCGCCTCGAGGCGAAATACCCCCGGACCACCCGGAATGCGTCCGAGACGTTCTCCGCGGAGAGCTCCCGGCGGAGCTTCCCCGCGGGGACGGGCCGGTACTCTATGCCCGCCGCCTCCACGGGAAGGCGATCGCTCTCCTTGAAGGACCCGAGCCAGACGAACCGGGCGGAACCGCCCCGCTCGGCCAGGAGGGAGGCCAGGCGCTCGGCTACCGCGAGGCCGGGGTAGATGTGGCCGCCCGTTCCACCTCCCGTAAAGACCAGGACGGGCTCCCCCGGCCGGGCTGTCCCGCTCATCGCGCCCCCAGGTCCCGGGCCAGGGAGTCCAAGGCCCCGTCCACGGGTCCGGGGGAGAGCACCTGCCGGGTCAGGATCTTGCCCAGCTGGACCCCTTCCTGGTCGAAGCTGTTCAGGTTCCAGGCAAAACCCTGGAACATGACCTTGTTCTCGTAGTGGGCCAGGAGGGCTCCCAGGGCTCTCGGATCCAGGGTCCTGCCAAAAAGGAGGGTGGAGGGCCGCCCCCCGGGGAAACGCTTGTTGGGGTCCGCGTTCTCCCGGCCCTT
>CAYTYG010000336.1:0-3611 GCA_964441515.1 uncultured Treponema sp. | reverse complement strand
ACGGCCGCGCACCCGCAGTAGACGAAGAGGCGGAAGAGGGTATCGGGCTTGCCCTTCCGTCGGGCGGCCAGGATGCCCAGGACCCCCGCGGCCAGGATCGCCAGGCCGTGCCCCGCGTCCCCGAACATCAGTCCGAACATGGCCAGGTACGCGACGGCCACGAAGGGCGTGGGGTCGATCGTACCGTACTCGGGGATCGCGTAGTTTTTCACCAGGGACTCGAAGGGACGCAGGACCCGGGGATTGTCCATGACCACCGGGGCCTGGAGCTTCCGGGCTTCCCCCTCCTCGGGGGTTAGCCATTCCAGGTAGCAACGGCCCCCCGAGGCCCTGCGTATGCCCTGCTCCACGGACTCCTGGCGATCCCGGGGGATCCAGCCCGAGAAGAGGACGGTCCGGTTCGTGCGGGAAAAGCTCGAGCGCATGCGGGCAAGGAGCTCCTGGACCCGGAGGGAGGACCACAGGACGGCCAAGCTTTCCTCCTTCCGGGCGAAGATCTCTTCCAGCTCCGCCCGGCACTCCGACTGCCGGGCGCGAAGGGCGTCCATCTTGGAGTCCAGGTCCCGGAGGGCTTTCTCCTTTCCGTCCCGGATGTCCGACGGGACCTCCATGTCCTCCCAGCCCGCCTTCTGAAGGAGGGGCTGGACCCGGGCGTCGTCCCGCTTCAGGGTGACGATCAGGGCGCCCGGGGACGGCTCCGCGGGGTTGCCGGATCGGATCAGGACGGAGGGCAGGGCGGCCAGGGCCTCCTCCAGCGCGGGCAGGCGGGAGGCGTCCACGCGGCCCGTGCGGACCACCAGGAAGGAAAACGCGGACCCCGCGCCCAGGGGTTTGCCGAGGCTCTCGAAGAGCTCCAGCTGCCTGCGTATCTCGGACAGTTTCTGGATCTCCTCCTGGGCCGCCTTCTGGCGGTCCCGGACCCCTCCCACCTCGGCGGCCAGGGCGTCCAGTTTTTTTTCCGTGTCGTCGAGATCCAGGGGAGCCAGGGCGTCCGCGGAGGGCTGCGGAAACCCGGCGGTGCGGCCGGACATCTGGAAAAAGCCCTCCAGCCGCTTCCGCATCTCGCCGATCCGGGCCAGGGAAACCTTGGCCGGAAGGGGTTCCACCCGGTCCTTCCACTCTCCGGGCAGGTCCCGTATCGATACGAAGTCCAGGGCCCCCAGCCGGAGAAGCTCCCTGGATACTTCCTCCGAGGTTTCGTCCAGCACGACGGCCGCGAGCAGCCTCATCGGTGTGGTGAAGATCATAGTGCGCTCCGAATCCTTTCCTCGGGAAGGGAATAGTATTTCGCGTTCAGCACGGCGAGGACCGTACGTATCTCCTGGCGCTTCCGGATGAAGTAGGCCAGGGCGGTGCCGATCGTGAAGGGATGGCCTCCCAGGAGCCGCTCCGTTTCCGCCCGAAGGATCTGCTGGAGGGTGCGCTCGACGGAGGCCAGCTTCGAGGCCGTGTCGCCCGAGCCGGCGGCGGCAAGGGGTAGGAATCGGGCGTATCGGCCCCCCAGGAGGGCGGACAGGAGTTCCTGGGCGCTCCCCGACCCGTACGCGGCGGCCAGCCGGGCCGGCTCTATGGCGGTTCCGCGGGGGACGAAGGAAGCGAGGGCCTCTTCCAGGCCGAGCCTATGGAAGCTCTGCGCCCGGACAAGCCACCCGAGGTTGTGTATGTCGATCTCGACCCCCAGCATGCGGCGGGCTATCGTCCGGTCCCGTTCCGAAAGGGCTTCCACGGATTCCGCGAGGCGGTCGTAGTACTGCCGGTCCAGGGCGGTTTCCAGGTGGAAGATCGTCTTCTCGGCGGCGATCCGGGGCCCCGCTTCCCGTACGGCCGCTTCGTAGGGAGTACCCGCCAGGGCGTCCGCGGCTGCTGCCGCGTCCTTTGCCGCCAGGACCGCGTCCAGGTTGAGCCGGTGGAGGATTACGCCCCGGTAGAGCCGGGCCGACTCGCCCTCCACGCTCCGGCCGCGGACCCGGCCGTCGAACCAGAGGCGCAGGGCGTTCTTGAGAGTATCCACCTCGTACCGCCCCGCAAGGGCTTTCAGGAAGGACCTCACGGGTTCCTTCGAAAAGCGTAGAAGCCCGGAATAGAGTTCCGCCTCCATGGAATACAGGAGCGCCTCCCCATCCCGAAGGTCTCCGGTCCGCGCGTAGGACGCCTCCAGGGGCTCGAAGGCGGTTCCTTTGAGGAGGACCAGGGCTTCCGGCAGGGAGCGGGCCCGCACCAGCTCCTCGACCTTCGCAGGGGGAAGGATACCGCTGATGCGGGCCTTCAGCTTCGCGTTCAGGAATCCGTAGACGGAAAGGGGTCCGGGCATGGCCTTCAGTTTTTCCCTAGATCCGTACCGAGGATGGACGCCGAGATTTCCGCGGCCAGCGAGGAAATCCGGGCCCGGACGCCCTCGTAGAGCGCCGCGCTCCTTTCCTCTTCCTCTTCGGCGGCCCGGGACAAGGTCTCCCGCGCTTCCTCCCGGGCTTTTTCCAGGAGCTCCCGCGCCCGGGAAGAGGCCTCCGCCCGGGCCTGGGCTACCCGGGCCTCCGCTTCCTCGTCCGCGGCGGCCTTCCTCGAGGAAGCCGTTCGTTTAGCCTCCTCCACCCGCCGGCGCGCCTTTTCCTCTTCTTCCAGCACACGTTCGATGATGGTCTGCATACACTCGCCTTCTATGGCCGGCGGAAGAGCCGGCTTGCCGCCCTGGAAGCGGACGTCCGAACCGAAAAACTCGCTAATAATAAGGCTATACCTGCCGTTAAAAAAAGTACAGTCCCCAGGAGGAGAAATTATGCAAAAAACGGTTTTAAATGCGAAAAATGACACCAAATAGTCCTAAAAAGAATAGAGCATCATCGTATGCATTTTCTCATCCCCAGCCGGGATGTCATCGAGACCCGAGGCGTCCGACCCGGTAGGCCCGTTCCGGAAAGGACCTTTCCCGGGATCCGGCGGCTTTACCATCCCCCGTCTCCAAGGTATCCTTGGGATGGAGGCATACGATGACAAGGCCGTCCCCATCCTCCGCCTTTATCGCGGTAGACCTGCAAAACGATTTTTGTCCCGGGGGAGCCCTGGCGGTCCCGGAGGGCGACGCCGTGATATCCCTGGTGAACCGGATCGTACGTCGTTTTCCCCGGGCCGTGGCAACCCAGGACTGGCACCCCCGGGACCACTTCTCCTTCGCGTCCACCCGCCCCGGGGCCGAGGTTTACTCGGTGGTGGAGGCCCGGGGCATCTCCCAGGTGCTCTGGCCCGATCACTGCGTCCAGGGCACAAAGGGCGCCGATTTCCATCCCTCACTTGTCTTGGAGCCCTTCCGCCTTATCCTGCGGAAGGGGACGAATCCCGGCCTGGACTCCTATTCCACCTTTTTCGAGAACGACCGGACGACTCCCACGGGCCTCCATGGATGGCTCAGGGAACTCGGGGTTACGGAGGTGTGGCTGGCGGGCCTGGCTACGGATTTCTGCGTCCTGTACTCAGCCCTGGATGCCGTCTGCCTGGGGTATACGACCTACGTCCTTTCGGACGCCGTGCGGGCCGTGAACGTTCCCGAGGGATCCGGGGAGCGGGCCCTGAAATCCATGGCCGCGGCGGGGGCCGTCCTGATCGAGAGCTCCGAGATC
>CAYTYG010000335.1:0-3613 GCA_964441515.1 uncultured Treponema sp. | reverse complement strand
GCAGGGCTGCTTTCTTGGACCCGCTTTCACGAGCCGGGATGTGGAACGGATTATTGGTTTCCCGCATCGGCATGCAGCCGGTCATCGCAACCTTGATCCTCCTGGTCGCCGGCCGAGGCATCGCGATGGTCACCACCAACGCCATGGTCGTCTGGCTCTACGCCAAACCCTTCTCCCTCCTGGGCCAGGGCTACCTCTTCGGCCTGCCCTTCTCCCTCTACATGGTGGCCGTGCTCCTCCTTGCCACCACCCTGGTAACCCGGAGGACGGCCCTGGGGCTCTTCATCGAAGCCGTTGGAATCAATCCGACGGCTGCGCGCTTCGCGGGGATCAACGCGAGGAACATCATCTTCTGGGTCTACGCATTCTCGGGCTTCTGCGCGGGGATTTCCGGCCTGGTGGTCTGCTCCACGGTGATGAGCGCCGACGGAAACAACGCAGGGGACGGCTACGAGATGAACGCCATCCTGGCCGTGGTGCTGGGCGGGACCTCGATGTCCGGGGGCAAGTTCTATCTACTGGGCAGCATGGTGGGCGCCCTGATCGTCCAGACCCTTACCACGACGATCTACGCCTTCAACGTGCCGCCGGAGATCGCCTTCCTGGTGAAAGCCGTGGTCGTATGGATCGTCAGCCTCCTGCAGTCCCCGAACCTGAAGGCGTCCATGGCCGGGTTCGCGGCCCGAAGGGGCCCGGCCGGGAAGGAGGCGGCGGCATGAAAAGCAGAACCGTGTTCAATCCCCGGAACCTGCCCTCCCTCGTCACGCTGGGGCTGTTCGCCCTAATGTTCGGGGCGGGGTCCGTCTCCTTCCCCGGTTTCTTCACCTTTCAGAACTTCCTCAACCTTTTCATCGACAACGCGTACCTCCTGGTGCTCGCCGTGGGCATGACCCTGGTCATCGTCGCCGGGGGGATAGACCTCTCCGTGGGATCCGTGCTCGCCCTCTCCACGATGCTCTCCTCGAGCCTCCTCGAGCGATCGCACTGGTCCCCCGTCCTCGTCATTCCGGCGGTTCTCCTGACGGGCGTAGCCCTGGGGGCCTTCATGGGATACCTGATCCACACGTTCTCCCTGCCCCCCTTCATCGTCACCCTGGCCGGGCTCTACCTCGCCCGGGGGCTTTGCTACGTGGTGAGCATCGACGCCATCGGGATCAAGAACGAGTTCTGGCAGGCCATGGCGAACGCCCGCATCCCAGCGGAGACGATCAACAGCGTATCCCCGAGCGTCCTCATAGCCTTAGCCGTGGTTCTTGCGGGAGGCTTCACGCTTCGGTCCACCCGGTTCGGCCGAACCGTCTACGCCATAGGCGGCAACGAGCAGTCCGCCGTGCTCATGGGCCTTCCCGTCGCCCGGACGAAGATAGCCGTCTACGCTATCTCCGGATTCTGCTCCGCCCTGTCCGGGATCGTGTTCTCCTTCTACACGCTTTCCGGCTACGCCTTAAACGGCAGGGGTATGGAGATGGACGCCATCGCTACGGTCGTCATAGGGGGCACCCTTCTGACCGGCGGGGTGGGAGGAATCCTGGGCACGGTGTTCGGCGTCCTCGTGTACGGTACCATCCAGGTCCTCATCATGTTCCAGGGGACCCTCAACTCCTGGTGGACGCGCATCGCCATCGGCTTCCTGGTCTTCGCCTTCTGCCTGCTCCAGAGGGTCTTCGAATCCGGAGGGAGGCGGCAGCTCTCGGAATCCGCCGGAAAGGCCTCCCGCGGTTAAAAAGCCCCGGAGCCCGAAGGGATTCCGCCGCCGCCGCCACGGCGCCTCCTGCGTGGGGCGGCGGTTCTTTCCTAATAGGGTGTTGAAAATGCGTGTAGACACATTTTCAACACTTCCAAAGTGTAACAGTTGTGTAGCGTTTCGCAAGAAACGCGAACAACTGCGAAGGATGTTGGAAAAGCAACCGGCTTTTTCAACATCCTGCTACAGGAGGCCCATGCGGCCGGCCGCCTCGTTCCAGCGCATCTCCTTTCGGATCGCCTCGGGGTCCGTCCCCTCGTCCAGAAGGAGGAATTCTATTCCCGCCATCTCCGCCCAGTCGCGGAGCCACTCGGCCTTCACGACCCGGGAGTATCCCGTGTGATGGGCTCCGCCGGCGAGGATCCAGGACTCCGCGGCCCGGGGCAGGTCCGGAAGGGGGCGCCAGAGCACCCGCGCCACCGGAAGTCTGGGCATGGCCGCCGGGGCTTTCACGGCCTCGACCTTGTTGACGATCATCCGAAACCGGTCCCCAAGGTCCACGATCGTCGCGTTCAGGGCTGGACCGGCATCCCCGTCGAACACGAGCCGCGCCGGATCGGTCTTGCCGCCTATTCCGAGGGGATGCACTTCCAGACGGGGACGGCCGGAGGAGACGCTCGGGCATACCTCCAGCATGTGGGCCCCCAGTACGAGCTGCCTATCCGGTTCGAGATGGTAGGTATAGTCCTCCATGAACGAAGTTCCCCCGGGCAGCCCGGCTGCCATCACCTTCATGGCCCGAACCAAGGCGGCGGTCTTCCAGTCTCCCTCCGCCCCGAACCCGAAGCCGTCCGCCATCAGGCGCTGCACCGCGAGGCCGGGCAGCTGCTCCAGGCCGTGGAGGTCCTCGAAGGTAGTCGTGAAGGCCCCGAAGGGGGTGTCCGGCTCCCCGGACAGGAAGCCCCGTAGGCCCAGCTCGATACGGGCCTGCCCCCGCACCTGCTTCGCTCCCTCCCCGGTCCGAGCCTCCTGGGCAAGTTCGTAGAGTTCGCCGTATTCCCGGACCAGCCGGTCCACTTCGGCCTCCCCGACCGAATCCACCCGGCGTACGAGCTCGCCCACGCCCCATCCGTTGACCGACCAGCCGAAGCGCGCCTGCGCCTCTACCTTGTCTCCCTCGGTTACGGCCACCTCGCGCATATTGTCCCCGAAGCGGGCGACCTTGAGCCCCCGGCCGTCCAGGAAAGCGGCCGCCGCGCGCATCCAGCCGGACAGGCGCTCGCGCACGGAGGGATCCTCCCAATGCCCCACGACCACCTTGCGGGGCAGACGCAGGCGGGCCCCTATGAATCCGTGCTCCCGGTCGCCGTGGGCCGACTGGTTCAGGTTCATGAAGTCCATGTCGATCGTGGACCAGGGTATGTCCCGGTTGTACTGGGTGTGAAGGTGGCACAGGGGTCTGCGGAGCTCCATCAGGCCCGCTATCCACATCTTGGAGGGACTGAAGGTATGCATCCAGGTGATCACGCCCGCGCAGTACGGGTCGGCGTTGGCTTGGCGGAATAGGGCCAGGATGGCTTCGGGGCTCGTCAGGACGGGCTTCCAGACCACCCGGCAGGGACAGGCGGCGTCGAGCCCCGCGGCCATGGCCTTGGAATGCTCATCCACCATCCGGAGAGTCTCGGGTCCGTACAAGTCCTGGCTTCCGGTCGCGAACCAGACGGAGTACTTCTTCAGATCGATCAAGGTTCCCTCCTTGCGGCCGACTCGGCGTAGGCGCCGAGGGCCTGGTATTCCCGGTATAAACTGTCGTACACGGCCCGGCGCGCGGGATCGGGCTTCCACGTCTTCTCCACAGGAGGCCGCATCGCGGCCTGGGCGGATAGGATATCGGGATACAAGCCCGCGGCTGCCGCGGCGAACATGGCG
>CAYTYG010000334.1:0-3619 GCA_964441515.1 uncultured Treponema sp. | reverse complement strand
ACTCCAGCTCGTCGAGTATTGAAGCGCATTGTGTCTCCTTTCCGATGCACCTGATTGTCCGGTTGTGGCACAGGCCGGAAATCGTGCGGGAGGCAGCAGGATTTCCCCCGTTGCCCATTGATCCCGTCCCCTTCTCTTCCGTTTTTATTGGAAAGGTAAGGCGAGGGAATTCGGAAAGTATTGTAAAAAAATCAAAACCGGCTACAACGAGTCGGACAGCGGGCCAAGTGCCCTTCCGCCCGTTCATACTAAAAGTCCTTCTATAATCAGTCAAGAACATAGAACTACTATTTTCCTAGCATAACATCCCCGTAGTGTCGGATTGATCCGTCTTTTCCCTGTTTCCAGCGAGTGATATGGTATAGTACAATCTATGGAAATAGATAAAGGGAGACCGCTATGAAGAAAAAAGTCGCTTGCGCAGTCCTAGCACTGTGTTTTCTCGGTTTATCCGCCTACGCCCAGGCTTCCGGGTCTTCTAAGTCCTCGCCGAAGTCTTCCAAGGCTGCTAAAAGACCGGAAGAGGACTGGGCGCTAATATTCAATTTTGACAATCTTCTGGCCCCCCTGTCTCCCTACAGCGACGGGTTTCAGGCGGGCGCCGGCGTGAAGCACTGGTTTACGGAAACCCTGGCCGGGCGCGCCCTCCTGTACGCCCTCATGGAGCCTTCCTTCGATACATACACGACCACCCTGGGAGTATCTGCGGCCTGCGAATTCCACCCGAGGACGGGGAGGGTTTCCCCGTATTTCGGCGGAATACTGGGATGCAAGTTCCTTTTCGAGCCCGACCAAAACTACCTGGACTTCTTCCTTGGGGCCTTGGGGGGCGTGGAGGTCCGGATTTTCCAGAACTTCGGCCTCTTCGCGGAGTACCAGGCCCTCATGGTCCGCGATTATGACGGATTCTGGCTGAAGTTCGGCACGGACGCGGTTCTCGGTTTAATAATCTATTTCTGAACAAGCTCCTCTCCCTCGGGAAGGCTTTCCATACCCGGAGCCTTGGAAACCTTGGAATCGGGCTCCCTGCCCTCCCGCCATGTTCGGAGGAGAGGTCGACCGGTTCGTTCCAGAAAAGACAAGCGGTATTCCCGGTAAGCGTCCCAATCTGCGGGAGTGTTAATGTTGAAAAAGAGGCTCCAGTCCGGGCTGAACCGGAGAACCTCGGCCCTCGGAATCTCCAGGCAGGGAACGCGTCCCAGGAGGTCCGATAGGGAGGGCGCCCGCCTGCCGGGGCTCGCCCCCCTCAAGAGCCTATCTATCACGGGAACGAGCTTCCGGGAGTACAGGGCGTGGAAGGGCTCCATGTGCCGACCGTCCGACGCCGCGCAGGCTTGGGGAACCCCGCCGCCGGATTCGGCCGCCTCGATCCGTTCCGCAAGGAAGCGCGCCCATTCCGGGGAAAAAAAGGGTTCGTCGCATGCGGCCAGGTAGAGCCATTCCCCTTCACAGGCTGCTAGGGCCGCGTGGAGCCCAGACAGGGGGCCGAAGCCGGGAAGGATGTCCCGCACCACCCGCAGGGACCCGTCGGCTATCCTATAGGCTTCCGGTACGTTGGACACCAGGATCCTACGGGGAAAAACGTCGGCCAGGTCTTCCAGGACCCGTATCGACAGAGTCTTGCCGTTCTCCTCCAAAAACTGTTTGTCCGGGCCTTGCATCCGTCGGCTGTATCCGCCCGCCAGCACGGCGGCCCAGAGGAACCGTCCTTCCTTCGTCATTCCTCTCCGTAGAATTTTACATATACCCTTTTGCGGCCCGACGCCCGGAGGCAAACGGAGGCGATTCTCTCGAGTTCCTCCCGCTCTTTGGGGTTTAAGTCGCAAGCGGCCATTTCGGTAATCTCCCGGAGCAGCAGGGGCAGCTGTTTCTGGTTGAACGAAGCGTCCTCCGTCTCGTCGATGAAAGCCAGAAACCCGCTTCCTTTGGGATTCCGGAACCGCCGGACGATATTACTCGCCTCGAAGACCGGCTCCAGGGTCTCCCCCTCCCCATCCTCAACGCTCACGAATACGCTCATCGCGATCCTCCCGCGATACGCTTGCGCACGTTCTTGAACCAGAAAGCCCGCAGGGCTTCCGCAGCCCTGTATCCTCCGTAGAGCGCGGGTCTCAGGGGGTAATCCCAGGAACCCGCGTAGTGGCGAATTTCGCCCCCGAATCCCGTCTTGAACCGGTAGAGCCCGGCCATTGGATGCCCCGGATCTTCCCGGGGGGGTATCCCGTAGAAATCGTACTCGGAACAACCGGCGTCCCGGGCGGCCCGGATGGCTGCCCACTGCAGGGCGTAGGCGGGCATGAAGCTCCTGTTCTCGTCGCTGGACGCCCCGTACAAGTATACAGCCTCGGACCGGAAAAAGGAGGTGATGATCGCCGCCAGGGGCCGTCCCTCGAGGCGGGCCATCCATACGCGAAGCTCCGGAGCGTCGGGACCGTATTTTCCGGATAGTTCTACCAGCCCTTCGTAGTATCGCTTGGGGTGCAGGGCTATCCTGTCCCTCGCCGCCGTGGCTTGGTAGAGGGAATAGAAAGCGTCAAGGGCTTCGGGGCCGGATTCCGAGGACACCCGGACACCCTTCTTTTCCGAAAGCCGGATGTTGTACCGCCACTTTGGCTTCATACGGGAAAGCAGGTCCTCGTCGGATCGGCCGGAAAGGGAGAGCACGACCGTGTCCGGCGGTTGAACGTCCGCCGCAGCCCGCCGGAATGGACGGCTCGGTACCGGCCGTACGGAGGAGTCGTAATCCTCCTCCAAGGCACGCACGGAGTACCAGGGCGGATCGAAGCGAAGGAACACGCAGGAGGAGGGCAGCCGGTCCTTCAGGGACGAGGCAAGGCTCTCCAGAAACGAGACGCGCCCGCCCTCTGTCTCGGGCGGCTCGGAGCCCCGGGGTACGTAGGCGAAGGAGAAACCGGGTGCCAGGGCGCGCTCCAGGACCAGGAGGGGCCGGGCTTCCGCTCCCACGAGGAAGTGCCGGGATTTCCAGCCGAAGAACGCCTTGAAGGCCCCCCAGAACCCCGTCTGTAAAAAGGTGTAGGCCCCCCGGTCGCAGTCGCGGGGGGACGCGTCCCGTATTTCCATCCTATCCATGCGGAACCGGGTATCAGCCTACTTCGCCGTCGGTCACCCTTACCGTCCCGATGGCCCGGCCGTCGGCGGCGAGGGGTTCCCCGCCGACCTTCACGGTCCCGCCCTCCGTTCGGATGGGCACGGAGAAGAATGCGTCCGCGTCGATCTGTCCCTCCGCGGGGGCTCCCAGGTCCTGCCCCCCGAGCCCCACCCGGGTTCCCGGGGCCGCCCAGGGGGCTTCCAGGACTTCCACGATCTCGTGCGCCTCGGGGCCGTCCTTGGAGGCCGCCAGGAGCATGCCCCGGCTCTCCACGCCCCGGAGTTTTGCGGGCTTCAGGTTGTTCACAAGGACGATGGTCTTCCCAAGAAGCTCCTCCTTCCGGTAGAAGGGAACGAGCCCGGAGACGATCACCCTCTCGACGCCGGAACCGTCGTCCAGGGTCTCGATATAGAGCTTGTCCGCCTTGGGGTGCCGCTCGATCCGAACGATCTTGGCTGCCCGCAGGTCCACGAGCTTCGCGAAGCGTTCCTCCACGGGCAGGTCCGAGAA
>CAYTYG010000333.1:0-3622 GCA_964441515.1 uncultured Treponema sp. | reverse complement strand
ATCGTCTATTCCATGAACAACCAATACGCCGGCAACTCCATCGGCCTGAAGAAGCACTCGATGCGCCTGGCCATCCACAAGTCCGGGAAGGAAGGGTGGCTCTGCGAGCACATGTTCGTCATGGCCGCCGTGGACGACGAGAAGAAGCGCAAGACCTATTTCTGCGGCGCCTATCCCTCGGCCTGCGGAAAGACCTCCACCGCCATGATCCCCGGAGAAAAGATCGTCGGCGACGACATCGCCTATTTCCGCAACATGGACGGAGAGTTCCGGGCGGTCAACGTGGAGTTCGGCATGTTCGGAATCATCCAGGACGTGAACGCCAAGGACGATCCGCTCATCTTCGAAAACCTCATGAAGGACCAGGAGATCATCTTCTCCAACGTGCTCATGGGCCCCGACCGGAAGCCCTACTGGCTCGGCATGGGCGTGGAAGCCCCCGAGGAAGGGCGCAACCATTTCGGCCCCTGGCGCAAGGGAGTGAAAGACGCGAAGGGCAAGGAAGTCGGCGTCGCCCACGGGAACGCCCGCTACACCATGCGCCTGGATTACCTGGCCAACATCGACAAGGAGGGCTTCGAGGCGAAGAACGGCGTCAAGGTGGAGGGCATCCTGTACGGGGGCCGGGACAGCGACACCACCGTTCCCGTGGAGGAAGCCCCTTCCTGGAAGGACGGCATCCTGCTGAAGGCGGCGACGCTGGAGTCGGAGACCACGAGCGCCACGATCGGCGCCGAGGGCGTGCGGAATCCGAGCCCCATGGCGAACATGGATTTCGTCTCCTATCCGCTGGGCCAATACACCGTCAACAACATCAAATTCGGGGAGAGCGTCAAGAAAGCACCCAAGATCTTCGGCAACAATTACTTCATGCGGGGACCCGACGGCAAATTCATGACAAGCAAGCTCGCCAAGAAGGTTTGGCTCCACTGGGCGGACGGACGGATCCACGGGGAATACGAGGCCCTCGACACCCCGACGGGCAAGATCCCCCGATATCCGGACCTGAAAGCCCTTTTCCGGAAGCACCTGAACGAGGACTTTTCGGAGGCGGACTACAACTATCTTTTCACCTTCCGCTGCGCCAAGTGGATCGAGAAACTCGAGAGGACCAAGGCGTTCTACGCCAAGACCGACGCCGGAACCCCCAAGGAGATCTTCGAATATTGGGACGCGGCGATCGCCAGGATACAAGCCGCGAAGGCCAAGTACGGCGACGAGATCAAGCCGGGGGCCTACCGGGGCTGAGGAAAAAAGCGGCCGTCCGGCTCTTCTTCGGAAGAAGCCGGATCCGTCGATCCGGGAATAGCCGCCTAGAGGATTCTAAGGACAAGGGAGCCGGAAACGCGCCTTTCGGCTCCGCGCTACCGATCAGCCGCCCTTTATCCTCGCGTTGTAGAGTTCTTCCCGGACCATCGCTCCCCCGCACTTCGGGCACCGCAGGGTGGTGCAGGATACTCCGGGTTGACGCGGAACGCGGGCGTTGCATTTTGCGCAGATAAAAAAACCTCTTGGACGCAAGGATCTCGCCGAAATCCGGAGGGATAGTCAGTCGATACAATCATCGTCGATGCAGCGCAGGGCCCTGCGGTCCAGGATCCGGATCAACCGCCCTTCCTGCGCGACTAGGCCGTCCTGGGTAAACCGAGACAAGACGCGAGAGAGCGTTTCCGGCGTGGTGCCGAGTATTTTAGACAATTCCCGATGGCTGTAGGCCAGCGTGAGTTCCCCGGTGCTGCCCGCCTTTTGGGATTCCAGGAGCAGGAAGGCGGCAAGGCGCTGCGGGGTCTCTTTCAAGGCCAGGGTTTCCACGGTCCGGATGCATTCTGCCTGGCTCGCGGCCAATGCGTAGAAGAGATTGACCAGGAGCGAAGGCAGCCGTTGGGCGGTCCGTTCGAACCGCTTTCGGGGGAAGATCAGGATTCGGCAGTCCTCCAGCGCGATGGCCGCGGCCGGAAAGGATGCGCCGGTAAAGAGGGAAAACAAACCGACCAGGTCCCCGGGGCCGTATACTTGAAGCGTCTGTTCCCTCCCGGAATAGGAGCTTTTCGTCAACTTGACCCGCCCCTCCCAGACGAGGAAAAGCTTTTCCACCGATTCGGAATCGTTCACCAGGCATTTCCCGGGGCTATACCGCCGCTCGATTGCGGATTGATTCATCGCCTCGAGCTCAAGGTCGCTCAACCCTTGAAAAAGGGGGATGGTGCTGAGGAAGTCAATGCGCTGCATACCCGACAATAGTCCCTTGCGGAAGGTGCTTTTTCAAGGGGTACATGAAAAACCAAACCCGGATTGATTCAAATCAATGCATTTCAATTTGTTTAGGCTTACTCTTACTTAGGTACACCGAATCCATAACGAGGAGGCGAATATGGATAAAGCCGATGTCGTGATTCTGGGAGGATTGTCCGGCATTACCGCGGGCATCAGTTGCCGCCGCCATTATCCGGATAAGCGGGTCGTCGTGATTCGCAGGGAAGGAACCGTGCTCATTCCCTGCGGCATTCCCTATATTTTCGGGACCGTGGGGGGCCCCGAGAATAACATAATCCCGGACGGGCTCCTGGAAACCAACGGGATCGAGCTGATCAAGGACGAGGCCACAAGCGTCGACCGCGACTCAAAAATCGTCAAGATGAAGAATCACGAGCCCATCGGGTACGAGAAGCTGGTTTTCGCCACCGGTTCTTTGCCCATCGTGCCCCCCATACCGGGCGTCGAAAAGGAAAACGTTTTTCCCGTGAAGAAGGATTTCCCGTACCTCAAGGACGTCCTGGCCAAGATGAACGACGCCCGCGACATCGTCATCATCGGAGGCGGGTTTATCGGCATGGAATTCGCCGATGAGTGCCGAAAAAACCGCAAGGTAAACGTTACGGTCGTGGAAATGATGGAGCGCTGCCTCATGATGGCGATGGACGACGAATACTGCGATGAGGCCCAGAAAAAACTCTCGGATACGGGCGTCCGTATCCTGACGGGGGAGCGGGTTGCGGCCATCGAGGGGGAGGGCAAAGTAGAGTCGGTCAAGCTCGCGAGCGGCAAGAACCTGAAGGCGGACATTGTGATACTGGGAATCGGCGCCCAGCCGAACAGCAAGCTGGCGGAAGAAGCCGGGCTCGAGCTCGGGTTCCGCAAAGGCATCAAGGTGGATCGACACCTGCGTACGATGACGGACCCGGATGTCTACGCCTGCGGGGATTGCTGCACCAAGGAGTCCTTCTTTGACGGCCGCCCTTCGGGGGTCATGCTGGCCTCGGTGGCGACCTCGGAAGCGCGAATAGCCGGCGCGAATCTCTTTTCTTCCTACATGCATTTTTGCGGCGTCATCAGCGTGTTCGCGACCATCATCGATGGAAGAGCTTTCGGCGTTGCCGGGATGACCGAGCGGGCCGCGAGGGAAAGCGGCATGTCCGTCATCGTGGGAAGGGCCGAAGCCCCGGACACGCATCCGGGCGGTATGCCGAATTCCTCCATCTTCAAAGTGAAACTGCTGTTTTCCGCGGAGACGGGCATCATCTTAGGCGGATCGGTCTCCGGCGGAAAATCCACCGGCGAGCTGATCAACGTTATCAGCGCCTGCATACTCCACAAGATGTCGGTGGACGATATCGTGGCCTTC
>CAYTYG010000332.1:0-3631 GCA_964441515.1 uncultured Treponema sp. | reverse complement strand
GGGGACTCCATCGCAGAGGTCGGCCCCATGTCGGACCGGCCGGCCTGGGAGGCCTCCTCCGTGAAGGACGCGGGGGGCCGGCTCCTTATGCCCGGCTTCGTCAACACCCACACCCACATAGCCATGTCCGCGTTTCGGGGGGCCTGCGAGGACGTACGGGACCGACTAACAAAGTATATCTTCCCCCTGGAGAAGCGCCTGGTGGACCGGGCCTTGGTCCGGCTGGGGTCCCTCTACTGCCTGGTCGAGATGGCCGCTTCGGGCACCACGACCTTCGCGGACATGTACTACTTCGAGGACGAGGTGGCCCGGGCGGCGAGGGAGGCTGGGATGCGCTGCGTCCTGGGAGAGACGATCGTGGACTTTCCCTCCCCGGACAGTCCCGAGCCCTACGGCGGCCTGGAGTACGGGTTGCGTTTCATCGACGAATGGAAGGGCGACGACCTGGTCCTCCCCTGCCTCGCCCCCCACGCCCCGTACACCGTGGACGCGGAGCGACTGAGGGCCGTCCGCCGGGAGTCCGAGGCCCGCGGCCTCCCCGTGCTCATGCACGTGGCGGAGACGGCCCCCGAGAACCGCAGATTTTCCGCGTCCCACGGCTCCGTGATCCGGTACCTGGAATCCGAGGGGGCTTTGTACCCGGGCCTGGTGGGCGCCCACATGATCTATGTGGACGAGCGGGACATGGAGATAGCGGCCGAAAGCGGAATGTCCGTGGCCCATTGCCCGGCCTCCAACGCCAAGGGCGGAAGGCCCATATGCCCCGCTACGGCCCTGATGGAGGCCGGCGTGCGCCTGGGCCTGGCCACGGACGGCCCCCTTTCGGGGAACGGAATGGACATGCAGGGTATCGCGGGGCTTTTCCCAAAGATGCAGAAGGTGCTGACCGGGGACAGGGAGGCCGTGTCCGCCCGGGAGGCGGTTCGGACCGCAACCCTGGGAGGGGCCGAAGCCTTGGGTCTCGGGAGCGCTACCGGATCCCTGGAGGCCGGCAAGAAGGCCGACATGATCCTGGTGGATACCGACGCCTTCAACATGCAGCCGGTTTACGACTGGTACGCCGCGGTGATCTACGCGATGCGTCCCCACAACGTCGACACGGTGTTCGTGGGGGGGCGCGTCGTCCGCGACCGGTCTGGAATGCGAGGATTCGACGAGGCAGGGGCGATGGCGGGTATGCGCGCCCTGGCCGAGGGATGCCGTGTCGCGATTCGGGAAATCATGGGAGGTTCCGGATGACGGAAAGGAAGGAAGGGACCGGGGGCGCGGACCCTGCGTCCACGCCCCATATCGTGCCCGAGGGCCCTATCGCCCCTTCCGTGCTCATGCCGGGGGATCCGCTCCGGGCGCAGTACATCGCCGAACGGTTTCTGGAGGGGCCCCGACGATTCAACTCCGTGCGGGGCATGCTGGGTTTCACCGGGACCTGGAAGGGCGTGTCCGTTTCCGCGATGGGATCGGGCATGGGTATTCCGTCCATGGGGATCTATTCCTATGAGCTTTACTCCGTATTCGGAGTCCGGGATATCCTGAGGGTGGGAACCTGCGGGGGCTTCCGCCCGGACATGGAGCTGGGAGACATCGTTTTCGCCCAGGGCTCGTCCACCTCCTCGTCCTGGGGCGAGCAGTACGAACTCGGAGGAACCTTTTCCGCCATTCCGGACTTCGGCCTCCTGGAGAACGGGGTTGCCGCCGCGCGGGAGGCGGGGAAACGCTTCTTCGTGGGGAATACGGTGTGCCTGGACCAGTTCTCCCGGTACCACGCGGTGGACAAGGTCTGGGAGCGTTGGACGAAGATGGGAATCCTGGCGACCGACATGGAGGCCTACGCCCTCTACTGCAACGCGGCTTGGCTCGGGGGACGGGCCCTGGCGATGTTCGCCGTCTCGGATCTGCGCCTCAAGGGTCTGCACATGGATCCCGCCGCCCGGGAGCGTTCCCTGGACTCCATGATCGAGGTTGCCCTGGAGACCGTCCGGCGGAGCCGCCGGGAGTGCTTATAGGTCCGTCGTGGGGCGGTAGGGCCGGGTTTTCGCGGCGTGCTCGGCCTTCGCCTTCCGGAGCAGGGAAGGATCCGAGGCCAGGAAGAATCCGGCCGCGGCGAGCGAGGCGGCAGCCCACCGCATATGCTTGAACGCCGAGGAATATCCCGACGCGGCGCAGGACTGCCAGGTGTGCGCCCCAACCCCAAGGGGCCAGGTGGCGGCGTTCAGCTGGCCGGTGGGCGCCACGTAGGACACGTCCCCCGTATCCAGGGAGCCCCCGATGCGGAAGCCCGCTCCGAAGTCTCCGACCTCGTCGTGGGCGGCCTTCCGAAGGAGCGAAAGGGGAGCCCCGATGGGCGAGAGGGTGGCCTCCCGGTCCCTGCGGCCGACCGTCGCGGCCAGGGCTCGGGCAAACTCAGCCTCCTCCGTGGTGAGGGCGGGCAGGGGGATGCGTTTCATGGCGGCGAGCATCGCCCCGTGGATGGCGTCGTTGGGGATGAAGTCGCACTTCCCGTGGGTGACCTCCCGGGCGACCTTTGTTTCCGTCATCATCGCCGCCCCCCGGGCGGCCTTCAGCACCCGTGCCGCCGAGCGCCGGAGGATTTCCGCCGTCGGCGCCCGTACATAGAGGGTGGTTGCCGCGTTCTCCGGGACTATGTTCGGCCGCGCGCCGCCGTCGGTGATGACATAGTGGATAAGAGTGCCCCGCTCCACGTGCTCCCGCAGGAACTCCAGCCCCAGGTTGAAGATCTGGACGCCGTCCAGGGCGGATCTCCCGGCCTGGGGCGCCATGGCCGCGTGGCTGGCGCGGCCGGAGAATCGGAAGACCATGCCAACGTTGGCGCTTGTGGTGTAGCGGTGGGGAGTGTTCACGTCCGCGGGGTGCCAGGTAAGGACGGCGTCCGCGTCGCCGAACCGGCCGGCCGTGACCAGGGGTATTCGTCCGGTGGACTCCTCCGCGGGGCAGCCGTAGTACCGCACCGTTCCCGGAAGGCCCGACGCCTCCAGGGCGGCAGCCAGGGCCTCGGCGGCCGCTAGGGACCCCACGCCCAGGAGGTTGTGCCCGCAGGCGTGCCCCGGTCCGCCGGGATCCCGGGGCTCCCTCCGGACCGTGCAGGCCTGGGACATCCCGGGAAGGGCGTCGTATTCCCCCATGAGGGCTATGACCGGCTTGCCGTCGCCTCTTTCCGCCGCGAAGGAATGGGGGAGTTCGGGGTACTCCCGGATCGAAAAGCCCGAGGCCGCCAACCGTTCCCGAAGGAGCTTGGAGGAGCGCTCCTCCAGGCCCGAGGGTTCCGGGTTCTCCCAGATGTCCCGGGCAAGGGCGTCGTAGGCCCCGGCGCGGGATTCGATAAAGCTCTCGATCGTTGCGGTCACGTTGTTTCCTTAAAAGGCGAGCGTTCCGTTTCCCGGGAAGCCGGGCCGCGGCTGCGCGCGGCCCCGATTATCCGGTTGCGGCCCGGCTGGATGCTCAGGAAGCCGGCCGCGCCTTCGTCTACCCTACAGAACCTGCCTCGGGGTCCCGCGCTTCAGGAGCGCCTCCAGGGTGGCGCCGGGGTCCTTCCGCTTCCCCAGCAGTATCATGGCCGCGATGATGTAGGGCTTGTAGGACGCCTCCCGGTAGGTGTCGTCCCGGTAGCGGTCGA
>CAYTYG010000331.1:0-3642 GCA_964441515.1 uncultured Treponema sp. | reverse complement strand
GGGTCTTAAGGACGGAGTTGATGTCCTCCCGGAGGTTGTTCTCGATGGCCTGGGATTCCGGGGAGACATACAGCTCGTTCTCCACGAAATCGCCCACCACGGAAGAGTCCCGCTCGTCGAAGACCGGGGTCTCCAGGGAAACGAGGTCCCGGGATACGTTGACTAGGTCGGCCACGTGTTCCGCATCCATGTCCAGCATCCGGGCTATCTCCCGGATCTCCCCGTCCTCGCTCATGCCCCCGGTGACCAGCTTACGGGCCTTCTCGATCTGCACCAGCTCGTTGGCGCGGTTCAGGGGGAGCCGGATCATCCGGCTTTTCTCGCACACGGCCTTGAGTATGGCCTGGCGAATCCACCACACGGCGTAGGAGATGAAGTGGTAGCCCTTGTCGACGTCGTAGCGTTCTATGGCGTTTATGAGTCCGATATTCCCCTCGCTGATAAGGTCGGAGAGGGGCAGGCCCTGGTTCTGGTATTTTTTCGCGATGTTCACCACGAACCGAAGGTTGGACTTCACCAGCATGTCCTTGGCTTCCTTCTCTCCCTGGGCCGCGGCCCGGGCGTATCGGTCTTCCTCCTCCCGGGTCAGCAGGGGGATTCTGTTTATTTCTTTCAGATATAAGGAGAGTATGTTCTCGTCGCCGGAAATCGAGGTTGTAGGGACATTCCTGCGGTCGGTGGCTTTTTTCATCGTGTCCTCCGGTAATAGTCAAGCAGTATCCGTGCCATCCCGTACAGGACAATAAAAAAAGAAGAGCATACGCCATAGGGCCTTTTAACTGTTTGCTATAAAAAGAATTAAAATTAACCGCCCGGAGCGGAAGCCGGAGGTTTTTGGGAATCCCGGGAAGCACCCCGGGGCGAGTGTTTCGTTTATCTACACTTCTTCGCGGGGAGGGTTAAACTGTTTCAAAAGGAACCATTCAGGGCTTCCTGGGGCGAAACCGTGCGCCCGCAGCACTGCCGGTACGGAAGGCCGGATCCGCAGGGGCACTTTCCGTCCGCGGTCTGGGCCTCCCCGCGGCGGAAATTCGCCTCCAAAATCCGTCCCCGGTCCACGAAACCCAGGGGAAAAACTATCTCGTGGGAACGGAAAAGCTTCAGCTTTTCGGAACAGGACCGCTCGGATAGGGGGTGCCCCTTCCGGAAACCTATCCACGCATCCGCGATGATTCGCGACACGGCGTCCCTCTCCGCGTCTCCGTGGAACCTCGCTCCCGGCCTCGAGCCTAGGTAGCGCCGGAGCTGTATCGAGAAGAACGCACGGAAATCGTCGTTCTCCCGGCAGCCCGTGGAAACCATGCCGTAGCCGTTGATCATGTGGCCGTAGAGCGTCCGGGCGTAGCCCCGGGGCTGGAGCTTCTGGGCGGAGGCCAGGCTCTTTACCGCCAGCTCCGATCGACCCAAGCGCAGCAAGGGCACGGCCAGCCAGTACAGGTACCGAGCCAGGGCCCCGTGGCGGTCCGCGGAGCAGGAGTCCGCGGCTTCCCGGAAGAGCCGCAGGGCCGTCTGGGGGTCGTGCCGGGAGAGGGCCCGGAGGCCGGCCCGAAATTTCCGCTCGTCATCATCCATCTGACTACGGCGCATGAAGATAAGGTACGAATGCGGCTCCGGGAAATCAAGCTAGGGAAGCCTTGCCAGGAGCAGCGCCATGCTCCGGGGGGCCAGGACGCATTCCTCCTGGGGCTCCAGGATGGGTTCGCCGCCGGGTTCCCGTATATCCATGGGGGAGGGTTTCCCGGTATTGAGGCACTCGAACCAGCGATGGTCGGGGGGCGGGGGGCAGAGCCGGAACCGGACCGGGGTCTCCGACGCGTTATACATCACGAAAAAATCGTTGTCATCCCGGTCGGCCAGGATGTCCGCCCGGGATCCGTCGATCCGGGCCGCGATCACCTGGTCGATCCGGGCCCAGTCGGGGGGCTTCCCGGAGGGGTCGTACCAGGAGATGTCCGGTATCGCGTTGTAGCTGGCGTCCCTGCCGGTGAAGAACTCGGGGCGGCGGAAGGTGGGATGCCGAAGGCGCAGGGCGATCAGCTCCCGAACGAAGCGCGTGAGGCCCGCGTTGCGTTCCCGAAGGGTCCAGTCCACCCAGGAGATCTCGTTGTCCTGGCAGTAGGCGTTGTTGTTTCCCTTCTGGGTCCGGAGGAATTCGTCCCCCCCCAGGATCATCGGGGTGCCCAGGGCCAAAAGGAGGGTGGCCAGGAAGTTCTTGGCCTGCCGCTCCCGCACCGCGAGGACTTCGGGGTCCCGGGTCGGGCCGTCCCCGCCGTAGCCGAAGCTGAAATCTGCGTTATGGCCGTCCGAATCGTTCTCGCCGTTTTCCAGGTTCCGCTTCATCGAGTAGGACACGAGGTCCCAGAGGGTGAACCCGTCGTGGGCGGTGACGTAATTGATGGAATGGAAGGGCTTGCGGCCGTCCCGGAGGTAGAGGTCGCTGGAGCCGGTGATGCGGGTGCAGAAGTTGCGGACCTCGTGGCGGTCCCCGCGCCAGAACTTGCGGACATCGTCCCGGTAGCGGTCGTTCCATTCGGCCCAGCGGCCCCCGGGGAAACTGCCTACCTGGTAGGCTCCCCCGGCGTCCCAGGCCTCCGCGATGATCTTCGTCTGCCGGAGGATGGGGTCCTCGGCTATCTGCTCGATCACGGGCGGATTCTCCAGGAGGCGGCCCTTCGGGTCCCGACCCAGGATGGACCCCAGGTCGAAGCGGAACCCGTCCACGTGCATCGCCACGACCCAGTAATGCAGGCAGTCCAGGATGAAGTTGCGCACCACGGGATGGTTGCAATTCAAGGTATTCCCGCAGCCGGAAAAGTTCTTGTAGTACCGGGGGTCCTCGTCCAGGATGTACCAGACGGGATTGTCGAACCCCCGGAAGGAGACGGTCGGACCCAGTTCGTTGCCCTCCCCGGTGTGGTTGAAGACCACGTCCAGGATCACCTCGATCCCCGCCCGGTGCAGGGCCTTCACCATCTCCTTGAACTCCGCGACCTGGCCGTTCCGGGCGCAGGAGGCGGCGTAGGAGCTCTTGGGGGCGAAGAAGGCCAGGGTGTTGTAGCCCCAGTACTGGCGGAGCTGTTCGCCCGTGCGGGGGTTGGTCCGGGGGTTGTCCAGGGAGTCGAACTCCTGGACCGGGAGGAGCTCCAGGCTCGTTATCCCCAGGGACTTCAGGCGCGGGATGATCTCGACGATCCCGCGGTAGGTTCCGGGGTTCGCCGCACCGGAGCTGCCGTGCTGGGTCAATCCCCGAACGTGGGCCTCGTAAATGACGCAGTGGCGCAGGGGGTAGTTGAGGGGACGGTCGCCCTCCCAGTCGAACTCGTCGTCCACGACGAGCGACCGGATGGGCCGCCGCCCCTCGGGGCCCTCGTACTCCCAACCCCACTGCTCCCAGCCCGAAAAGGCGCGGGCGTAGGGGTCGGCCAGGACGCGGTCGGGCGCGAACCGGTGGACGAACGGGGCCGTCAGGGACTCCGGGCCAAAGACGCGGTACCCGTAGCCGACGTCGGAATCAAGGCCGCGCACCAGGACGTGCCACACGTCGCCCGTCCGGTGGTAGCGCGGATCGAGCGGGATCTCGGCGAAGGGCGCTGCGCATTCGGGGGTGTAGAGGACGAGGTGGACCGCGGTGGCATGCCGAGA
>CAYTYG010000330.1:0-3661 GCA_964441515.1 uncultured Treponema sp. | reverse complement strand
CCCCCGGCTCCGCACCCGGCGGCGCAGAGCGTTCCAAGGAGCAAAAGGAGGAATCCGACCCTCCGGCACCGGGATTTCGTCATCGGAGAACGCCGCCTCCGGGGAAAAACCGGGGGCCGCCGGCTGGGCCGGCCGGGTCCCCGGCTCTCCCGCCGGAAAATCCTACTTGCCCGTCCGTTCCCTCAGGTACTTGATCGCCCCGGGGTGCAGCGGAATCGGGGTGTGCACCGCGTTCTCCGGGGTGATCTGGTTCGCGATGGGGTGGATGTTGGCCAAGGCGTACTTTCCATCCTTCACGTTCTCGAAGGTGGCCTTCGTGATCTTGTACGCTGTATCCTCGGACATGGACTCGTTGACCACGATGATGTTGGAATCCCCTACGCAGGGGATATCCTCCGTCTGTTGTGGGTACGTTCCCTTGGGTATCGTGACCGGGACGTAGTAGGGATGCTTCTTCAAAAGGGAATCCAGAAGCCCCGGGTCTACCGGGATCAGCACGATATCGCGGCTGGACGCCAGGTCCAGGACCGCGGACGCCGGGTACGCGAAGTTGAAGAAGCATGCGTCCACGACGCCGTCCTTCAGGGCCTGGACGGACTCGGACTGGGTGAGGTCCGCCAGCTGTACGTCCTTCTCCAGGTCGTAGCCGAACCCGGAGAGTATGGCCTTGGCCATCGTGGAGGCCCCGCTCCCCGGGACGTCGATCGATATCTTCTTCCCCTTCATGTCGGCGATGCTTCGTATGCCCGACTGCCGGGTGGTCACGATGTGCTCCGGCGCCGGATACATCTGGTAGAGCGCGACCAGGGGGAACTTGCGCTCGAAGGGCTCTTTGCCTTCCCGGGCGTTGAACGCGACGCTTCCCATCACCATGCCCATGTCCGTATCGCCCAAGCCCACGAGGCGCGAGTTTTCCACGGAGGCGCCCGTGCTCTCCGCCGCGCACCGCATTCCCTCGATGGTCTTCTCTATGACCACCGCGATGCCTCCCCCGAGGGGATAATAGACTCCCCCGGGGCTTCCGGTGCCTATGGTCAGGAACTTCTTCTCCGCCGAAGCCGGCTTCTCCGTTTTGGCCGAACAGCCCAGGGACAAGAGAACTCCGGCGACACAGAACAACGAAAGGATTACTGAAAAGCGTCTCATCTTCTCCTCCTTACGTAGAATCCCTTTCGATATGGATTGACCTTGGATCTATCCAAGCCTCCTGACTATCATGGCTACTCCCTGCCCCCCGCCTATGCAGGCCGAGGCGCATCCTATCTCCTTTCCCGTTTCCCCCAGCGCGTGCAGGAGGGTGGTCAGTATTTTCGACCCCGTGGCCCCTATGGGGTGGCCGAGCGCGATGGCCCCGCCGTGGATGTTGCAGGCCTCCAGGGAGAATCCAAGCTCCTTCCGAACCGCCAGGACCTGAACCGCGAAGGCCTCGTTGATCTCGAACAGCTCGATGTCGGACAGCTTGAGCCCCGCCCGGTCCAGGGCCGCCTTCACGGCGGGGACCGGCCCAAGCCCCATGTGGTCTGGGGGCACGGTCGCGGTGGCGTAGGAGAGGATTTCCGCCTGCGGCGCAAGGCCCTCGGCCCGGGCCCAGTCCGGCCGCGCCGCCACCACGGCGCTTCCGGCGTCGCAAAGGGCGGAACTCGATCCCGCGGTGACCGTGCCGTCCTCCAGGAAGATGGACGGCAAGCGCGCGAGCTTGTCCGTCCCCGTGTCCCTCCGGGGTATCTCGTCGGCGTCGAAGGTCACGGTCTCCTTTTTCTGCCGGACCGTCACGGGAAAGATCTCCTTCCGGAAGGCCCCGGAGTCGATGGCCGCCACGGCCCTCCGGTGGCTCTCCGCCGAGTACTCGTCCTGCTCCTTTCGGGATATCCCATACTCGGCGGCAAGGATCTCCGCGGTCCTGCCCATCATCATGTCCGCCAGGGGACAGAAGAACCCGTCCTTGTGCAGGGCGTCGGGGGACCGCTTCTCCCCCATGTAATGGCCCCACCGGGCTTCCGGCAGCAGGTACGGGACCTGGGACGCGCTCTCCATCCCCCCGGCCACGGCCGCGTTCACGGCTTCCAGCCGAATCCTGTCCGCTGCCAGCATCACCGCCAGAAGCCCCGAGCCGCACCGCATGTTTACGGTGAACGCCGGGACGTCCTTCAGGACGCCGGATTTCCATCCGGCGATTCTCGCGGGATTCGGCCCGACCCCGGACTGCCAGCCGTTACCCATCACGAGCTCCCCGACCTGCGCGCCCCCGATCCCCGCGCGCCCCACCGCCTCCCGGATCGCGGCCGCGCCGAGATCAGTGGCCTCTAGGGTTTTTAGGCTTCCGCCGAAGGCCCCCCCGGCTGTCCGGCAGGAACTCAATATCACGGCATTCATCGGTCCTTCCTCCTCGTCGAGATTGTCGTCCGCCGGTGCGCCTCCCCTCAGGAGCCGCCGGCCTCCGTGCCCTTCATCGGGGCCAACCGGGGGCTCTCCGTGTATGCGGCCTCCGTTATCCCGGCTATGTCGGCCGTCGTCACCCCCGGGGCCGTCTCGGTCAGGACCATCTTGCCGTCGATCATCTTGAAAACGGCGTACTCGGTGACCACCATGCTTACGACCCGGACGCCGGTCAGGGGAAGGGTGCACCGCTTGACGAGCTTCGGGGTTCCGTTCTTGTTCACGTGGGTCGTCCCGATGATGACGTGCCTCACCCCCGTCACCAGGTCCATCGCACCGCCCATCCCGGGAACGAGTTTCCCGGGTATCCACCAGTTCGCCAGGTTCCCCTCCCCGTCCACTTCCAGGGCGCCCAGCACGGTATAGTCGATGTGCCCGCCGCGGATGAGGCCGAAGCTGAAGTCGCTGGACACTAAGGCGGATCCCGGGAGCAGGCTGAGGGACCTTCCGCCGGCCCCTATGAACCTCCAGTCGTCGGTCTCCGGCTTGGGCCCCGCGCCGATCGCCCCGTTTTCGGTCTGCAGGATCACCTTGATACCCTCGGGCACGAATTCCGAAACATGGGTCGGAATTCCTATGCCGAGGTTGACCACGTCGCCGTCGGAGAACTCCAGGGCGATCCTCTTGGCGATCCTGTTCCGGATCTCGACTTCGTCAAGTTCGGGAAGCATGATAGGAATCCCCCTTCAGGACCAGGACGTCCACCAGGATGCCCGGCGTCACGACGTCGTTCGGATCGATCGATCCGTTCTCCAGGATCGCGTCCACCTCTGCGATCACGACCTTCGCCGCGGTGGCCATCGTGGGATTGAAATTCCGGTTGGTGCCGAAGTACGTAAGGTTGCCGTTCCGGTCCGCGTGGTAGGCCCGGATCAGCGCGACGTCGGCCTTCAGGGGAAGCTCCAGGATGAACTTCCTTCCGTCGACTTCGATCACCCGCTTCCCTTCCTCCGTGGCGGTTCCGACCCCGGTCGGGGTCAGGAAGCCTCCCAGCCCGAACCCTCCGGCGCGTATTCGCTCCACGAAGGTCCCCTGGGGCACCAGCTCCAGCTCCAGAGCGCCCTCGTTGAAGAGCCGCCCGGTGGCCTTGTTGAGCCCCACGTGGGACGCGATCACCTTCTTCACCCGTCCGTTCTTGATAAGCTTTCCGTGGCCCACGTCCTCGTACGCGGTGTCGTTCGCAATGAGGGTGAGTCCGTCGACCCCCGCCTCCAGGACGGCGTCC
>CAYTYG010000329.1:0-3670 GCA_964441515.1 uncultured Treponema sp. | reverse complement strand
GTGGTCGTGAACAACGCGGGCTACGGGCTCTTCGGGGCGGTGGAGGATATATCCGAGGAGGATGCCCGGGCCCAGATGGAGACGAATTTTTTCGGCACCCTCTGGGTCACCCAGGCCGCCCTGCCCTTGCTCCGCAAGCAGGGAAGCGGCCGCATCCTGCAGGTCTCCAGCGTCGGGGGCGTGGCCGCGTTCCCCTTCCTGGGCCTCTACCACGCCTCCAAGTGGGCCGTGGAGGGCCTGAGCGAGTCCCTGGCCCAGGAGACGGCCAAGTTCGGCGTCTTCGTGACCCTGATCGAGCCGGGGCCCTACGGGACGGATTGGAGCGGGGCCTCCGCGGTCCGGGTTCCCCGCTCCGCGCCCTACGACGCGCCGGGCTCGGCGGGCTCCGGGCTGCCCAAGGGAAACCCGGCCGCCACGGCGTCCGCGATCCTGAAGCTCGTGGATTCCAAGGATCCCCCCCTGCGGCTCTTCCTGGGCTCCAAGGTGCTCGACCTGACCCGTTCCGTGTACGAGCGGCGCCTCCGGACCTGGGAGGAGTGGGATTCCGTCTCCAAGGCCGCCCAGGGGGACTGATATTCCGGGGAATCCCCGCCTCCTACCCCGGGAGGCTGGGGAATGCCGTTCCGAAAAGGGGGAGGGGGCGGAAATGAACGAGGAAGCGGATCGATACTGGAAGGAATTCGAGGAATCCACCGGGGAGCGGGTGGAGGCCCGGGCGCTGGGGCAGTGGTTCGGCTCCGAGGCCGGAGAGGGGGTCTGGGGTCTCCTGATACTGACCGAGCGGGCCTTCCATTTCCGGGGCCAGAACTCCGACAACTGGTTCCTGGGTCTCTTCAGCGGACGGGGCCGCAAGGCCCCCGAGCCGATAGAATTCTCCGTGCCCCGGGAATCCCTGGTTTCCCTCCAGGAACCCCGCAGGAGCGGTCTGGACCGCCTGTTCGGGTCGGCCTTTCCGACCTTTACCCTGACTTGGCGGCCCCGGGACCCCTCGGATCCCGGGACCGGCCGCTTTTCCCTGGACAACCAGCACCGGTTCCTGGAAGCCATCCGCAGGCTCTTTCCCGCATCCATGCCGGGGGACGGGAACCCCGGCGGAGTCCCGCCGAAAAGTTAAGAATTCTTGGCTTTGACAAACCGATAATTAAGGTGGTAAACTGACAGCAAAGCCATCTCCAGCGGCCCAAGGAGCAAGGGTGTCGACTCTTAAACGATATAAGAAACTGGAAGATACTCTGGTCAAGCGCTTTGTGGCCCTGGTCGTCCGGATGGGCTCGTCGGCGCGCGACTTTTTCCGGCGTTTTTTCAAGGCGGGTCGGCAAAAGCTCACGATCATGCTCGTCCCCCATACCGAGAAGAAAATCCTCAACCTGCAGCTCTCCTTCTTCGGGCTCGCGGGCATCCTTTTGGCTTTTGTCGTCATCCTTTCGGTATCGGTCTACGCGACGTCCAACTACGGCAACACGGCCCGCATCCTCTCCGGCAAGACCACCGATCTCCATTCGACCCAGTCGGATCTGGATTCCGTGCGGGACGAGACGACCACCCTGATCAAGGCCGCCCGAAATTTCGAGGCCGCCCTGTCCGGCACCCTTTCCCGTATCGGGATCAAGCCCTCCGGATCCTCTTCCCAGGACAGGGACGGCGATCTGGCGGCCTTTTTCGACGTGGAAGAGGCGGGCCGGGGCTCCCTCCGGGAAGTCGGGGAGATACGCAAGGTTTCCCATTACCTGGAAAAGACCGTCGACGCCGTGAACGAGCTGGGCGACCTTATCGCCTCCCAGAGCGCGGTCCTTTCGGAGATACCGAACCTCTGGCCCATAAAAGGCGGCATCGGCCACATCTCCATGTACTACGGCCAGAACGAGAATCCCTTCTACGGATCCTGGTACCTGCACAAGGGCCTGGACATCTCCACCTTCCGCCAGGGGGATCCCGTCGTGGCCACGGCGGACGGGAAGGTCGCGAACATCGGCTACGATACCAGCTTCGGCAACAACATCGTCCTGGAGCACAAGCACGGGTTCTTCACCCGCTATGCCCACCTCCAGTCCTTCCGGGTCCAGAAGGGGCAGAAGGTCCAGCAGGGACAGGTTATCGGCTACCTGGGGAACACGGGACTGACCACGGGCCCCCACCTTCACTACGAAGTCCATGTGGGGACGGAAACCGTCGATCCGCTCCGTTTCCTGAACATACGATCCAGCACCGCGTTGACGCAGTAGCACCCCCCGGTTAGGATACTCCCATGGCGAACCTCCGTGATTCCCTCGTAAATTCCCTGGTGGGATCGGGGAGTTCCCTGCGCGGCGATTTGGTGGTGGACGGCCTCGTGCGGATCGACGGGGACGTGGCGGGGGCCATACGGTCCACCGGCAAGGTGGTGATAGGGCAGGGGGGGAGGTGCGAATCCTCCATCCAGGCCCGGGCGGCCATCATCGGGGGGCTCGTGAAGGGGGATGTCTGCGTGACCGAGCGTCTTTCCGTCCTGGACGGGGCCGTGATCGTGGGCAACGTATTCGCGCCCCGGCTGGACGCGGAGGGGGACGTGGTCATCCACGGGGACGTCGAGGTGAGCGGGAAGACGGAAAAGGCGGAGGAAGCCCTGCTGGAGTTTATGACCCGCCACGGAACGCGCGTTCCCGACGGAAACCTGCGGGACCCCCGAAAGCCCTCCGGGGCGGAAGGCTCATGGCGAAGATAGACCTCCCGGACAACCTGCTTTCCGGCCTTGTCCCCGGACTCTCGGGTCGGAAGCCCCGGGAGGAACGGAAGGTCGACAAGGGAAAGTCCGTCTTCCGGACCCTGATGCGGGGCGCCGAGGGGGCGGATACGGACGGCTTCCACGCCCAGTCCGTGGCGGACGCCCCCTTTTCCCAGGCGGAATTGGAGGCCCTGCTGGACGATGTCCACGAGCTGGGGGAGGATCTCAAGCGGGATCCCAATCCCCAGGCCGTGGTGGCCTACAAGCTGGCTGTGCGGAATTTCGTGCACTACGTCGTGGAGAGGACCTATAGGCTGGAGGAAAAAACCTCCGGCACGAACATCCTGAAACGCAAGAAGTTCGTAGTTCTGAACGTCATCGACCGGAAGCTGGAGCGTCTGGCTGCGGAGATCCTGAACTCCCAGCGCAATCAGCTGGAGATACTTCGGAAGGTGGACGAGATCTACGGGATACTGGTGGACCTACTGCAGTGAATGCCGAGGACGCCGGGGGAGAAGCGAGATGACCCGATATTCCGATCACGATATGACCGAGGAAGAGCTCCGTCATCTGGAGGACGAGGGCGCCGAGCCCGCGCGCGCCGATGCGAAGACGCCGCAGACCCTCCCGGAGCCCTTGTACAGGCTCCAGGTCGAGCATTCCCACGAGACCTTCCTGGCGGTCTACGAGGGGCCTCTTCCCCCGGCCGCGCCGAAGGAAACCCCGCCGGCGCCTTCCCCGGAGGAATCCGCGGCGGCGGAGCCGGAAGAAGGCGTCCCCGGAACGGAGCCTTCCTCCCCCGCCGGCTTGGCCCCGGGCTCCTACGTCGTGGCCTCCACCCGGTACGGCCGGGACCTCTGCCGCGTTATGGGCGTCGTGCGCAGCCCCGGCTACGTGGCCCCCGAGGAGATCGTGCGCATCGAGCGCGTCGCCGCGGCCTCCGACCTGGAACGCAGAAGCCAGCACCAG
>CAYTYG010000328.1:0-3677 GCA_964441515.1 uncultured Treponema sp. | reverse complement strand
CCTGGCGGACCGGGTTGCCATTACCTATACTTCTTAAGACGTCGGGATTTCCCATAAAAGGACCTCTTTCCCGCACCCTCCGCGGTTTTTCCATGTCTCAAGTAAAATAGGCCCCTTGGCATGGTTTTTGCCTTATTGAGGTAAAGCACAAGGAGGTTTCCGTGCGAAAAGCGAGCGCGGCGCGGCGAACACGACGATATGTCCAGGCTTTCTTTTTCATTCTCGTGGCCCTGATCATTCTGAACCACGCCCTGGCGGAGAGCGGCCGCTCCTTTCCCTGGCTGGCCGAAGCCAGCCTCCATTCCATCTGCCCCTTCGGCGGGGTGGAGTCGCTCTGGAACGCCGCGACCGGGGCCCCCCTGGTGAAGAAGGTGCACGAGTCCTCCTTCGTGCTGATGTGGATCTCCCTGGGGCTGGCTTTTCTCTTCGGGCCCGTGGTTTGCGGCTGGGTCTGCCCGCTCGGGAGCCTCCAGGAATGGCTGGGCCTCCTCGGCCGGCGGCTTTTCCCCAGGCGTTTCAACCGGATCGTACCCCCGCGGATAGACCGTGCCCTCAGGTACCTGCGGTACCCCGTCCTGGCCGTCGTCCTGTATGGAACCGCCCGGGCGGGGAAGCTGGTTTTCCAGGATTGGGATCCCTTCTTCGCGCTTTTCAACTTCTGGTCCGAGGAAGCGGCGGTCACTTCCATAGCTATCCTCGTCCTGGTGCTGGTCCTTTCCCTCCTCGTGGAGCGTCCCTTCTGCAAGTACGCCTGCCCCTTCGGGGCCGTCCAGGGAGTGTTCAACCTTTTCCGTATATTCGGCGTCCGCAGGAACGAGGCCTCCTGCATACACTGCAAGGCCTGCGACCGGGCCTGTCCCATGAACATCGAGGTCTCCTCCTCGGGCCGCGTCCGGGACCACCAATGCATCACCTGCCTGGAATGCACCAGCGAGCTTGCCTGCCCGGTTCCGGACACCGTGGACCTGGCCGGGTTCGAAAAGCCGGCGGCGCGCGCCGCCGCGGAAGCCGGGGGCCGTCCATGAAGGTAAAGATCCTTCCCCTGGCCGCCTTGGTGGCCGCCGCCTTCGCCTTCGGGATAGCCGGGGCTTCCGCCCTGGGTTATTGGATTACCGAGTCCGGCAAGTCGCCCGCCCGGGTTGCGGAGGGGCCGTTCGCCGGACAGCCGGATCCCGCGGACATCCGGGGCTCCTATACCTTCGGGGACGTGGAGAACGCCTTCGGAGTGCCCGCCTCCATTCTGGCGGAGGCCTTCGGATTCCGGGACCGCCCCGCCTCCGAGGTAAAGGCCAAGGATGTCGAGGCCGCGTACGCGGGAAAGACCGGGGATATGGAAGTGGGAACGGACGCGGTGCGCCTCTTCGTGGCCGCGTGGAAGGGCATGCCCTTCGAACCCGAACCCACGACCGCCCTGCCCGCCGGCGCCGCGGCCCTGTTGGAGGGCCGCGAGCTCCACCCCGCCACGGCCGCCCTGGTCCGGTCGAGGACCGCGGGAGGGGATGCCGGCTTCGGGACCCTCCGCGACGCCGCCTCCCCGTCCTCTTCCCCGGCCGAGGCGGCCCGCCCCGCGGCTCCGGAAGTCAAGGGCCAGACCACCTTCGGGGATCTCGAGGCCTGGGGCCTGACGGAGGACGGCATCCGCCAAGCCCTGGGGGGACTCAAGCCGGGGCCGGCTTCCCAGACCGTCCGGGATTACTGCCTGGCCGCGGGAGTGGAGTTTTCGGAGGTCCGGGCCCGTCTTCAGGATCTGCTGGACCGCTGAACGGGCCTCTTGAGTTACGGCAGGTTCCCGGGGCGGGTCCGGGCGCGGAAGTTTTTTATTTTTGCGATGTATAAATTTCTTGTAAAAAATAAAAAACGGGCATACACTGTCTCCGATGGTGAAACCTTATTCCACAATATGGAATATGAAGGAGTTTTGCCAAGGAGGTTACAATCGTGAAAAAGTGCATTCTTCTCTTCGCAATGGTAGCGGTATGCCTCGCGGCCGTTTCGGCTCAGAAGACCATCGAGCTGAAGTTCGGCCACTACTCCGTGGAGTCCCACCCCGCGCACCAGGCGGCGCTCATGTTCGCCGAAAACGTGAGTAAGCGCACGGGCGGCGCCGTCAAGATCGTCATCTTCCCGAACAGCAAGCTGGGAAGCTCGCAGGAGATGGTGGAGCAGACCGTCCTGGGCGCCCTGGATTTCGTCATTCCGACCGAACCCGCCCTGGCCAAGTACTCCGCCAAGATGAACTTCGTCGGCGGACCCTTCGCCTTCAAGGATTACGCGGCGGTGGACAAGTTCTTCGCGGGGGACTTCGTCAAGTGGATAACCCCGGACCTCGACAGGGCGGGGCTCCAGTATATCGGCCGGTGGGAATGGGGATTCCGCACCTATACGACCTCGAAGCGGCCCATCAACACCCCCGATGACATGAAGGGCCTCAAGATCCGAACACCTCCCGACTTCGTGAACCAGGAGACGGTCAAGGCGCTGGGAGGCATAGCCCAGACCATCGCCTTCGCGGAGCTCCCCATGGCCCTCAAGCAGGGCGTCGTGGACGGCCAGGAAAACCCCATCGGCGTGATCTATTCCGGGAAGATGTGGGAGACCCAGAAATACCTCTCGGTTCTGAACTACACCTACGTCGCGACCCACCTCGTCATGAACAAGGCATCCTTCAAGCGGCTAACCAAGACCCAGCAGAAGATCATCCTCGAGGAGGGACAGAAGGCCGGGGCCTTCATGATACGCACGGTCCGGGAGCAGGAAGCCACGCAGATCGAGGAGATGAAGAAGATGGGTATGGAGGTCAACTACCCGGATACCGCCCCCTTCAAGGCCGCCACCGTCCCCGTCTGGGAAACCCTGAAATCCAAGTTCGGAGCCAAGGAATACCAGACCTTCATGGACATGCTCGCCAAGGCGAAGTAAGCCGCTTTTTCCGCCCCTCCTTTCCGGGAAACCCGGGGGGAGGGGTTTCGGTCTCTGAACCCAATCATGAAAACGGCCCGCGGCGCCGATCCCGGAGGTCCCGCGGGCCGATGGAGAACGAAATGCTTACCTTTTCCGTTTTTGTCGTTCTGCTTTTCTTTATCCTGCTCAACGTTCCCATCTTCGCGGCCATCGGCTTCACCGCCGTGCTCTTCTTCACGGGCCTGGGGCAGGGCGGATTCCTGGCCATGCTGCCCCAGAGGATGTACGCCGGGACGACGGGATTCACCCTCCTGGCGGTTCCCTTCTTCATCCTGGCGGGCAACCTCATGAACACCGGCGGCATCACCACGAGGATATTCCGCTTCGCGAAAGCCCTGGTGGGGCACATCCCCGGGGGGCTCGGGCAGGTCTCGGTGATCTCGTCCATGATCTTCTCCGGGATGTCCGGCTCCGCCGTGGCGGACGCCGCCGGACTGGGCCAGATACAGCACAAGGCCATGGTGGACAACGGCTACGACCCCGTCGTTTCCGCCTCCATCGTGGCGGCGGCGTCCACCATAGGCCCGGTAATTCCTCCGTCCATCCCCTTCGTGCTCTACGGGGCGCTGACCACCGTGTCCGTGGCTAGGCTCTTCCTGGCGGGATTCGTGCCGGGGGTGCTCATGGGACTCGCTCTCATGGTCGTGCTCGCGGTCATGGCGAAGCCCCGGGGGTTCCCGAGGTCCGACCGCGCCCGGCTTAAGGAAGTCCTCGTC
>CAYTYG010000327.1:0-3693 GCA_964441515.1 uncultured Treponema sp. | reverse complement strand
AGGGGGTTCGTGCAGGAAAGCCCGATGGCCGGAACCTTCTTCTCTTTGAAGATCGGGCCGGCGGCCATGGCGAGCCCGGAGCCCCAGGACCCCAGGACCAGGTTTACCTTATCGCTGTCCACGAGGCGCTGGCCGGCGTTGGCCGACTCGACCTTGTCGGACTTGTTGTCCGCGATTACCAGCTCGATCTTGTATTCCTTGCCGCCCACGGTGACGGTCGGGTACAGGCTCTGGGCCAATTTAATGCCGTCCACCTCTTCGGCGCCGCCCGCGGCGTTGGCGCCGGTGAGCGGCTCAAAAACCCCGAACTTGACTACGTTGGCATCCTGCTTAGCCTTGCCCCCGCCTCCGCATCCGACCAGGACCAGGGCGGCGATGACGGCCAGGACGATCGCATACCGCTTCATTAATGCCTCCTTACGAAACGAGTTTGCGAAAATGGAATAGGGTATCCTATCCCTCCGGGACGGCTTATGTCAAATCGTTTTACTAAATGGAAACACGGTTTTTAATATCGAAACACAAAAGAAGCTTTTCGTCCCGAATCCGGACCCTTCCCGGCCTGTCCTCCCTTAAGATGCGCCTGTCCTATTCATAAGAAAAACCATATATTATGAGAATGAGAGTTTTATGGCTTAGCGTGGCCGCGGGAATGCTTCCCGCCTTTCTTGCCCTTGGCTGCGCGGGGGCCAAAGGAGGAGAGCTTGTGATCCGGAAAGCCGCGGATACCTCGAACGTCTGCTTCGTGCCTTCCGAGGAGGTGCGCTCCCGCCTTGGCGACGCCGCGTACGACGTGGTGGCCCGGGGGGGGACGGAACCCCCCTTCCGGAACGCGTACTGGAACAACCATGAGGAGGGCGTCTACGTGGACGCCGTGGACGGAACCCCCCTGTTCACCTCCCGGGAGAAATACGATTCCGGGACGGGTTGGCCCTCCTTCTGGTCTCCCGTCGACCCGGGCCGCCTGGAGCTGGTGGAGGACCTCTCCCACGGCATGCGCCGAGTGGAGGTGCGCTCGAAATCCTCCGGAGCCCACCTGGGGCACGTCTTCGAGGACGGGCCGGAGCCCACGGGCCTGCGGTACTGCATGAACTCCGCCTCCTTGCGCTTCGTCCCGAAGTCCGCCCTGGAGAAGGAAGGGTACCCGGAGCTCCTTCCCCTCTTCGACTGACAACGCGGGAGCGGGCGCAACCTTTTCCGGGTTCCCCAGGTCCAATCAGGGCAAGCGCCGAGAAGGCCGAGGGAGATAGATATGTCCGACCGTATCCTGGAATACGAAACCGCCCACGAGAGGCGATATACCCCGGGCGAGGAGATCGCCAACGGCGTAACCCACGGGGCGGGGGCCCTCCTGTCCGTTGCCGCCCTTGTGCTCCTGGTTACCTACGCCGCCTTGCGGGGCGGCCTTAGGCACGTGGTTTCCTACGCGGTCTTCGGAGCTTCTCTCGTGGTTCTTTATACGATGAGCACCCTCTACCACTCCGTCACGGCCCCCAGGGCCAAGAGGGTGTTGGAAGTCCTGGACCACGCCTCCATCTATGTCCTTATAGCGGGAACCTATACGGCCTTCGCCCTGACGGCCCTTCCCCCCGCCATAGGATGGGGACTTTTTGCGGCGGTATGGGCCCTTGCCGCGGCGGGAATCGTCTTCAAGGCCCTCTGGTTCGACCGTTTCAAGCTGCTGTCCGTGCTGGGGTACGTGGCCATGGGGTGGCTTATCGCCCCGGCCGCGGGACAGCTCCGCGCCAGCCTCCCGCCCGTCAGCCTGGCCCTCTTGGTGGCCGGGGGACTGGCCTATACGGGAGGCACCGCGTTCTACGTAGCCAAGCGGGTGAAATGGTTCCACGCGGTCTGGCACCTCTTCGTCCTGGCCGGAAGCGCCCTCCATTTCTTCTCCGCCCTCTACGCCCTCCCCGCCGCCTGAGCAGGATCGGCGCGCGGGGACGATTGAGCTAAGCGGCCGCACTGCTTTGGGCCCCGGCTCGGGGCCGCCCCGATTCCGGGTCCGGGCCGTCTCAGCCGAAGACCAAGCCCCGGGCCCGCTCCAAGGCGCCCTCGCGGTCGCCGGGCTCGATCCGCGCTACGACGGCGCCCGGGTAGCGGGCCTCCAGGAGGGGCAGGAGTTCGGGGCGCACCACGAGCACGGTCCGGAAAGCGGGGGGTTCGGATCGGCTTATCAGTCTATCCAGGGAGCCCAGGGAGGGCTCCAGCCCCCCGCGCAGCTTAAGCTCCACCGGGCCCACCTCGTCCAGGAAAACCAGCCCCCCCGCGGGGAGGGCCAGGGCTTCCGAGATCGCGCGGTTGGCCCTGCGGAAGCCCTCCGCCGAGAAGCTCCAGCCCTTCCAGCGAGGCCCTCCGAGGCCCCGGTCCCTGGAACCCAGTTCCCATTCCTCCCCGGTCCGTACGTCCCGGGCCCGGCAGCCCAGCTTGGCGCCGTCGGGACCGAATATCCCCGGGCACACGACGCCCCCCGCGGGGACTCCCCGGGCCCGGGCTTCCCCCGCCAGGCGCTCGCAGAGGGTGGTCTTTCCCGCCCCCCGTTCCCCGGTCAGGAACAGGAAGGACGGACGGTTCATGGCCTCCGGTCTCGAATCACGCGGCATGGACCTATGGTACCGGCAGGCCGGGGAGGGCGCAAGGCGCGCGTATCGAGATTTGCGCGGAAAGGCTCTCCGGATGTATCATGGAAGGGCCGCCCGCGCGTGATATCCCCTGCGGCCCGGAGGTTGCGCCATCGACGGAGAGAATCCGGACTATTCCCGCTACGTACGGCAGATGGGGCTCCCCGAGGTCGGTCCGGCGGGGCAGGAAAAGCTCTTCTCCTCCCGGGCTCTCGTCGTGGGCGCGGGGGGGCTGGGATCCCCCATACTCCTCTATCTGGCGGCGGCGGGCGTCGGGACCCTGGGGATCGTGGACGCCGACGCGGTGGCGGTCCATAATCTCAACCGCCAGATCCTCTACGGCGGCGGGGACGTCGGAAGGCCCAAGACGGAAGCCGCGGCGGAAAGGCTCCGGGCCTTCAACCCCGATATAGAGGTACGGACCCACGAGCTTACCCTGGATTCCGGCAACGCGGAGGGGATCGTGTCCGGCTACGACGTCGTCCTTGCGGCGGTGGACAGCCGGGCCTCCCGGCTCGTCATCAACCGGGCCTGCTACGGGAAGGGCGTGCCCTGGGTGGACGGGGGGGTGGACCGCTTTACCGGGATGGTGTCCGTCTACCGGCCTCCCGCCGGGCCGTGCTACCGCTGCCTGACCGGCGGCGCGCCGGAACCGGCCGGAACGCCCCGGCTCCTGGGCGCCCTGGCCGGGGTCGTCGGTCTCCTGGAGGTCCAGGAGGCGCTCAAGCTCCTCCTGGGCGTCGGGCGCACCCTAACGGGACGCGTGCTCTTCTACGACGCCCTGGAGCCACAGTTCGACATCGTGGACTTCCTGCCCGATCCCGAATGCCCGGTCTGCGGGCGGGGCCGCCCGTCGGGGGGGAAGGCCGTCCGGGACGAATAGGGATCACCCCGGATACGCCGCGATATCGGGCGCCCCGGCTACTCCTTCTTTCCCGTCCCGGCCGTGACCGAGGAATACCGCGCGGACTCGGGCAGGTACCGGTCGGCCCAGCCGAACCTCCAGGCCGCCGCGGCGGCCAGGGCCAGGAGCAGGACCAGGATCCACGCGCGGCGCCTCCAGGGTTTCCTC
>CAYTYG010000326.1:0-3693 GCA_964441515.1 uncultured Treponema sp. | reverse complement strand
GAACAGCCTGGAGCTGAAGACGGAATCGGCGCCCTTCATGAGCGAGCTGGCCGCCAGCCTCGGCACCATCGTCTACCTGGCCCGGCGCCAGGGCAGCCAGATGGTCTACATCGACAAACAGGACCAATACACCAGCCTGAGAAAGTACTCGATCATCGGTCAGCAGAAGCCCCTCTACTGCACGGCCCTCGGGAAGTCCCTGCTCCTGGACATGCCGGACGAGGAGATTCGGGAGATCCTTTCCGGGGTGGTCTTCGAGAAATCCGGGCCCAACACCCTAACCGGGGTCGACCAGCTCCTGGAGGACCTCCGGGTGTCCCGGAAACGAGGGTGGACCTGGGACAACGAGGAAGCCGAGCCGGAGATCAACTGCGTTGCTGCGCCCATCCGGGACTACCGGGGAGAGGTCATATCCTCCATAAGCACGTCCTGGGTCCTGGAAAACCGGCCGGATCTCGCGGCGGCCAAGGTGGCGGGACAGGTTACGCGAGCCGCTCAGGCCATATCCCGGAGCATGGGCTGGACCGGGGACGGCGCCTAAAAACACCCTTCCGCGCACGGGCCCGTTTTCGGGGTTTCCACGGGACCCCCCCCGGGGAAAAACTTCCCCCTACCGCTTCCCCTTGTCGAACGCCTGTCCCGCGGCCCGGGGCGGGTGGTTGTGCTTCGAGAAGAACACCAGGAGAAGGAGCGTGAGCACGTAGGGGAATGTCAGCAAGAGGTCGGAGTAATTGCTGGACAAGCCCAGGACCTGGCAGATCCCGTAGGCCCCGGAGCGGGCGAACCCGAACAGAAGGCAGACCGCGAAGGTGGAGACGATGTGCCAGTTACCGAATATCATGGCCGCGATCGCCAGGTAGCCGTACCCCATGTAGATGCTGGGGGAGAACTGGGTGGAGATGGAATAGGCGAAGCACATGCCCCCAAGCCCCGAAAGGGCGCCGGAGACAAGGACGGCGGAGAAGCGGATGCGGTTCACCCTTCCCCCCGCCGCGTCCAGGGCGTGCGGGTTCTCCCCGCAGGCGCGCAGGTGCATCCCGTAGGGCGTGTGGTACAGGACGTACCACGCTGCCGCGGCGATGGCCAGGATGACGGCCTCGAAGGGATACATGTCGGTGAAGAGTGCGCCCAGGACCGGGAGCCGGGAAAGCACGGGCACGGAGAAGCGCGGGGAGACCGCGAACATGAGCTTGTTGGATGCGTTGTCGAAGATCATCGTGTTCGCGAAGCTCGTGAAGAAGGTGGTCAGGGCCACGGCCAGGATGTTCACCACCACCCCGCTGATGACTTGGTTGGCCCGGAAACGCACGCAGAGCAGGGCGTGCAGGACCGAGTAGGCGGCTCCCCCGGCTACCGATGCCAGGAGGGTCGCGTACATCACGACCGGGGACTCGGAAGGCAGCCAGAGGGCCAGAATGGTGGCCGTGAGGGCGCCGATGAAGGCGCCGAAGCCTTGAAGGCCCTCCAGGGCCAGATTCGTGACGCCGCTTTTTTCGCTGAAAATGCCCCCCATCGCGATGACGAACAGGGGAAGAGCGAAGGAAAGGCCGTCGATGAAAATCGTGTCCATCATACCCGTTCCTCCGTCTCCTCCCGCCGCCGGTCGTCCCGGGCCTCAGGGCCCAGGATCCGCGCCGTAAGGCGCCCGAATGCGTCCCATGTGTAGGCGCCGCAGGCGCTGAAGAGGAGCAGGATGCCCGTGATGACGGAGGCTATCTCCCGGGCAACTCCGATCCGGGAGCTCATGTAGACGTTCCCCTTCTGGAAGATCGTCACCAGGATCGAGGCGAAGACGCTCCCGACCGGAGAGATGTTACCGAGCAGGGCCACCGCGATGGAGTCGTATCCCATGGACACGAGCTGCTTCGGGATGATCGTGTTGTAGTAGCCCAGGAAGTACGCGACCCCCGCCAGCCCCGCCAGCGCCCCCGAGAGGGCCATGGCGAAGACCATGTTTCTTCCAACGTTGATCCCGGCGTACCCGGCGCACCTCCGGTTGAATCCCGTCGCGCGGATCTCGAAGCCCGCAACCGTACGGTCCAGGATGAAGCGCACCAGGAAGACCGCCGCGAAGGCGACCAGGATTCCGACGGGAAAGCCGATACTGTACCCCAGGAAGGGCACGCCGTGGATCGTCAGCCTGGAAGCGTCGCTGACGATCTTGGAAGAGCGCGAGATCGTGTCCACATAGAAGGAGTTGATGAAGAACCCCGTCACGTACCCGATGATATAATTGAACAGGATCGTGGATACCACTTCGTGTATGTTGAAGGCATATTTCAGGTACCCCACGAAAGCCCCCGCGAGCCCTCCCACGGCCATGCCGACCAGGATCACCAGGGGCTTCGCGAGCCACGCGTCCAAGCCCGAATACCCGACGATTACGGTGGCGATGAAGCCGGACAGCTGCATCTGCCCGGCCACCCCGATGTTGAAAAGCCCCGCCTTGAGCGCCACGATGACGCCCAGGGACGCCAGGAGCATGGGCGCCAGGACGTCCAGGAAGGAGAAGAAATCGGTCACCATCCCCTTGCCCTCGGCGTAGGAGGTCTTGGGAAGGAACCCGCAGCCCGAAAGGAAACTGCCCATGGCCGAGAGCGGATTTTTCCCCAGAACCAGGAGGAAGACGCTCATGGCCGCGAAGCTCAGGAGGACGGCCAGCGCGGACACCAAGAAAGGCCGCGTCCGCTCGGAACCGAGGATCTTCGCAAGCCTCTTCATGACCGCACCCCCATCATGTAGCGGCCCACCTCCATCGGCGTCAGGGACGCGGCGTCCGCGGTCTTCAGGATCTCGCCGTTATAGAGGACGGCTATCGTGTCCGCCAGCGCCAGGACCTCGTCCAGCTCCAGGGAGATTAGAAGCACGGCCTTCCCGGCGTCCCGTTCCGCCAGGATCTGCCGGTGTATCGTCTCGATGGCGCCGATATCCAGGCCCCGGGTGGGCTGGACGAAGATCAAGAGGGACGAGTCCAGCTCGATCTCCCGGCCTATGATGGCCTTCTGCTGGTTCCCCCCGCTCATGGACCGGAGAATCGTGCGTTCGGCCCTCCCGGCCCGGATGTCGTACTTGCCGATCAACCGCCGGGCGTGCTCGTCGAAGCCCTCGGGCCTAAGGACGCCGCGGCGGGAAAAGGGCTCCGCGAAATACCGCTTCAGGGCGAGGTTGTCCCGCAGGGAGAAATCCATGACCACCCCGCATTCCTGCCGGTCCTCGGGTATGTAGGAGATACCGGCCAGGGTCCGCCTTCGTATGGGCCAATGGGTGATCTCCGTCCCCTTCAGGCGGATGCTTCCGCGAACGGCTTTCGCGAGGCCGGCGACTGCGTCCGCCAGCTCCACTTGGCCGTTCCCGGAAACCCCCGCCACGGCGAAGATCTCCCCGGCGCGTATCGAGAACGAGACTCCCTTGACGGCCTCGACCCGTTCGTTCCGCACGGTGAGGTCCTTCACCTCCAGGACCACGTCCCCGAAACGGGCCTCCTTCTTCTCAAGCTCCGTGGACACCTCGCGCCCGACCATGAGGCTCGCCATCTCCCGGGTGGAGGTTTCCGGGACGTCCAGGACCTTGACCAGGCGGCCCCGGTAGAGCACGGCGCAGCGGTCCGCTATCTTCTTCACCTCCTCCAGCTTGTGGGTGATGAGGATGATGGTCTTCCCGTCCGCCCGAAGCTGGCGGACGATCTCCAGCAGG
>CAYTYG010000325.1:740-3731 GCA_964441515.1 uncultured Treponema sp. | reverse complement strand
GAGGGCCATCTGGCGGTAGGTCAGCTCTATGGAGTCGAACCGGGACACGAGAAGGCACTCCCGAAGCCCGAAAGTCCGCTCCATCCGTATCTCCAGCCGGGAAAAATCGTTTTCCCCGCCCCGGATGGAGATGTTGACGATCCCGAACTCCCGGGCCCGCGCGAGGGCCCTCGAAACGCCGGCGATGGACATATTCATCCGCTCGGCTATCTGCCGCTGGCCCAGGTTTTCCATGTAATAGAGGTGCGCTATCTTAGCCAGCTGATTATGGAAGGATTCCGTTCCTCCCCCGTCCGTCCGGGGGGTATCCGTACGGTCGCTTTCCGGTCGGTTCTGGGTGAAATCCGCCATTGCTCTCTCCGCCTCGTATCGCAAGAACGATGGACAAGTTTTGCCGAGTTGCCGACGGGTGTCAAGCTCGGCCGGGCGGCATCCTTGACAAGTACGACCGGAGGTAGTAGCCTGGAATGGTAGTTTTTTCATTATTTGCAATTATTTTCATCCGGTTGGAAGGAGCGGAGCATGAGCAAGGTTTCCAAGCCCAAGGCGCCGGAACGGCCCGAACTCGGTCGGGAGAAACTGATGGGGATGTACCTCCAGATGCTCTACACCCGGGGCTTCGAGGAAAAAGTCTCCTATTTCTTCTCCCGCGCCATGATCCACGGGACGACCCACCTCTACGTCGGGGAGGAGGCCGTGGCCGTGGGAGCCATCGCCAACCTGGGCGGGGAGGACTACATCTCCAGCACCCACCGGGGCCACGGCCACGCCATCGCCCGGGGTATGGACATCAAAACGATGATGGCGGAGCTCCTGGGAAAGCGGGCCGGATACTGCAAGGGAAAGGGCGGTTCCATGCACATCGCCGACCTCGCGAAGGGACACCTGGGCGCCAACGGCATCGTTGGGGGCGGCATCCCCATAGCCACCGGAGCCGCCCTGTCCGTGAAGCTGCAGGGGCTGGACGGGATCGTCGTCTGCTTCTTCGGCGACGGTGCCATGAACCAGGGCACCTTCCACGAATCCTTGAACCTGGCGTCCGTCTGGAAGCTGCCCGTCCTCTACATCTGCGAAAACAACCAGTACGGCATGTCCACCAGCGTCCGGCGGGCCTCGAACCTCGAGGACCTGTCGGAACGGGCCCGCGCATACGGCATACCGGGGAAGCGGGTGGACGGCATGGATGTCCTGGCGGTCTACGACGCGGTCCGGGAAGCCAAGGGCTACGTCAAGAAAAACGGCCCCGCCCTCCTGGTGGCCCAGACCTACCGGTACCTCGGCCACTCCAAGAGCGACGCGAACCGGTACCGCACGAAGGAAGAGATCGCCGAGTGGAGGGAGAAGGACCCGATCCCCGCCTTCCGCGAGTACCTGGCGGACAAGGGGATCTGCACCGAGGAGGAACTGGTTCGGTTGGAGGAAAAGGGCGTCCGGGACATAGAGGCCGCGGTAGCCTACGCCCAGGGCTGCGAGGAGCCCACCCTCGACGACCTTACGAGCGACGTCTACGCCGACTGAAGGCCGCGGATTGAACGGGAGGAAGCCGGATGCGTGAGATAACCTATGCGGAAGCGGTGCGGGAGGCCATGAGCGAGGAGATGCGCCGCGACAAAAGCGTCTTTTTCATGGGCGAGGACATCGGGGTATACGGCGGGGCCTTCGGCGTGTCCGTGGGCATGCTGGAGGAATTCGGGCCGGAGCGGGTCCGGGACACCCCGATATCGGAGGCCGTCATAGCGGGGGCCGCCGCGGGGGCGGCCGTGACGGGCATGCGCCCCATCGCGGAAATACAATTCAGCGACTTCCTGTCCATATCCATGGACCAGCTGTGCAACCAGGCAGCCAAGATGCGGTACATGTTCGGCGGCAAGGCCCAGGTTCCCATGGTCATACGGGCGCCCGCCGGATCGGGCACGGGAGCCGCGGCCCAGCATTCCCAGAGCCAGGAAGCTCTCTTCTGCCACGTGCCGGGGCTGAAGGTGGTCGTCCCCTCCACACCCTACGACGCGAAGGGACTCCTCAAGTCCGCCGTACGGGACAACAATCCCGTGGTGTTCCTGGAGCAGAAGCTCCTGTACCGAAAAAAAGGCCCGGTCCCCGAGGAGGAATACCTCGTACCCTTCGGACAGGCCGACGTAAAACGCCCGGGCCGGGACGCCACGATCGTCTCCTGGGGACGCATGGTGGGGATGTGCCTGGATGTGGCCGAAAAGCTGGCGGCCGAGGGAATCGAAGTCGAGGTGGTGGACCCCAGGACCCTGGTGCCCCTGGACGCCCGGACCATCGTGGAAAGCGTCAAGAAGACGGGCCGCCTTATCATCGTGCACGAGGCTGTCCAGACCGGGGGCTTCGGGGGCGAGATAGCCGCCCGGGTCGCGGACAGCGAGGCCTTCTTCCACCTGGACGCGCCCATACGCCGGGTGGCGGGGTACGACATCCCCATCCCCTACAATCCGAACCTGGAGCGGAACGCGGTTCCGACTCCCGAACGCATCGAGCAGGCCGTCCGCGGCCTTCTCGTCTAGAGGAAGAGAAGCATGGCGACAGCGGTGATCATGCCCAAGGCGGGCATGTCCATGGAAACCGGGACCGTGGTGAAATGGCTCAAGAAGCCGGGGGATCCCGTACGGTCCGGGGAGCCCCTGGTCGAGATAGAGACCGACAAGGTGGTCATGGAAGTGGAGGCGGAGGCCTCCGGATTCCTTCTGGCGGTGCTGCATGACAGCGGAGACGTCGTCCCGGTCACCGAGCCCATAGCCTATATCGGGACGGAGGCCGAGCTGGCCGCGGGATTCCGCGCCGAGGCTGCGCCCCTCCCGGTTCCCTCTCCGAACGCCGCGCCGGACGCCGACCTACGGGAAGCCCTTCCGACGGAAACGGCCCGGATCCCCGAGACCGCCGGGTCGGTCGGAAAGATCCCCATGACCCCCGCGGCCCGCGCCCGGGCGAGGACCGCCCCGTCCCGCACCAGGACCGCGCCGACGGGGACTT
>CAYTYG010000325.1:0-730 GCA_964441515.1 uncultured Treponema sp. | reverse complement strand
CCGCGGCCCGCGCCCGGGCGCGGGAGCTCGGCCTGGACCCCGCCGCCCTCTCTCCCAGCGGTTCCCGGGGCGAGGTCCGGCTTCGGGACGTGGAGAAAGCGCTCCGGGAAACCGGGTCGGCCGGGGAAAAGACTCCCCCGCCGGACCATACCCTGGACGGCCCGGCCGTCGAGCGGATTCCCCTCTCCCGAGCCCGCGCCGTCATAGCGGAGCGCCTTTCGCAGTCCATGTTCACGGCGCCCCACTACTACCTCAAGGCCTCGATCCCCGCGGACACCCTGACCCGGTACCGCGAAGCCGCCTCCGAGAAGGTGGGCCGAAAAATCTCCCTGAACGCATTCCTTTTAAAATTCGCCGCCGAGGCCCTGAAGGAGTACCCCGTCGTGAACGCCTCCTGGCAGGGGGACTCCATAGCCCTCTTCCGGAGCGCGGATATCGGCCTGGCCGTCGCCCTGCCCGACGGGCTCATCACCCCCGTAGTTCGGGACTGCGGGTCCAAGGGCATACTCCGGATCGACGAGGAGCTCGCGGATCTCATAGCTCGGGCGAAATCCGGCAGGCTCCTCCCGGACGAATACAAAAACGCCACCTTCACTATAAGCAACCTGGGGTCCTTCGGAGTGGAGGAGTTCACGGCGGTCATCAATCCCCCGGGCTCCGCCATCCTGGCCGTCGGGGCCTTCAAAAAGGAGCCGGTTGTGGAGGAGGACGGGAGCGTCGCCGCCAGGAC
>CAYTYG010000324.1:0-3768 GCA_964441515.1 uncultured Treponema sp. | reverse complement strand
GCCCCATGGCCACCCTGACCCTCAAGAACGGGGTGGAGTCCTATCTCAAGAAGGTCATCCCGGAAGTGAAGGAAGTCGTGCAGGGATAAAAATCGCAAGAGCGTTTTTTATCCCTACGGCAACGAACGCCGCCCCGGCGGCGTTCGTCGATTGAAACACGCCTGAAGTAAAAAACCCAACCAAACGTTGTTCGGAAGGCCACACTCTATCGTACGGCAAGGAAGACGAACCGGCGGCTCAGCGGACTCCGTCGTCGCAGGCTTCGTCGGGATCCCGGAGCCGGGAGGTTTCCGCGTTGTACGCCTTCCCGCAGGGATTAAGGTCTATCGCCGCCATCTTGTGACCGCAGCATTCAGGAGCCGCCGCCGCGTCGTCCACAACCTTTTCCCGGCCGCAATCCTTGCACTTGTAGGCCTTGGACATAACTCCTCCTTATTCATGGGAAAAATCAGGAATACTAACGGATAAGGTACTGACTTTGCGCCGCGCGGGAAAGCCGGCGTATCCCGCAGCCTCCCGGGCCGGTTCAGCGGTGTTGCCGAGCCAGTTCGGATATCCGGTCCGCCATGCCCTCCAGGGGAACCTGTTCCGTGACGTGCCCCAGCTCAAAGGCCACCTTGGGCATTCCGTAGACGATGCTGGACGCCTCGTCCTGGCCCAGGGTGATCCCGCCCTCCCGGAATATGCTTCCAAGCTCCCGGGCCCCGTCCCGGCCCATCCCGGTCATGATGACCCCGAGAACCCGGTTCCCGAAATCCTTCGCGGCGCTGGCGAAGAGAATGTCCGCGCTGGGCCGGTGACCGTTTTCCGGGGGGGCGTCCGAAAGCCGGGCGACCACGGACAGGGGCTTCTTCTCCACCAGAAGGTGCCGGTCCCCCGGGGCTATGAGGACTCTACCGGGCTTCACGAGGTCCCCGTCCTCGGCCTCCTTGACCTCCAGGGGGCAGACCCGGTCCAGGCTCTTGGCGAACTCGTCCGTGAAGCCCGCCGGCATGTGCTGGACCACCAGGACGGGCTGGGCCAGCTGGGGGTCTATCCTCGAGAAGACCTGCCTCAGTGCGTTCGGGCCCCCGGTGGATATCCCCACGACGATGAGCTCGATGGGTCCGGGGGCCCGGCGGGGGACGGGCTTGGGCCGGGGCTCGGGCTTGGGCTTCGGCACCGGGAGCTCCCGCTCCAGGAGCAATTCCGGGAATTCGAAAGGGTACTGGGGCGGTACGCGCCCCTTGCTCTTCTGGTACTGGGTTCCGTACGCCAGGAGCAGGCTAGCAAGCTCCCGCGCCACGGTGTGGATGTCCGAGGAGACGGACCCCGAGGGCTTCGTCACGAAATCCGAGGCGCCCAGGGAAAGGGCCTCTATGGTGACCTCGGCCCCCTCCTTGGCCACGGCGGAAAGGACGATCACGGGAATCTCGATCCCCAGGCGCCTGCGCTCCTTGAGAAATTCGATCCCGTTCATCTCGGGCATCTCGATGTCCAATACGATCACGTCCGGATTGCACCGGGGTATCTTTTGGAGGGCGAAAAGGCCGTTCATGGCCTTTTCGGCGACCTTGAGCCCCGGGGTCGCTTCTATGATCTTGGACACGAGGTTGCGCATCAGGGCGGAATCGTCGACCACCAGCACGTTCACGGGATCCGGCACTCGGGTTCCTCCGGTTTTGGAATTGCTACTTGCTGTCTTTCTTGTAGAAGCATGCCCATTCGGTCTTCACGAACTCGAATTTTGTGTTCATGCCGAATAGGGACTCGCTGTGTCCGATGAAAAGAAAGGATTGAGGGGCCAGCGCCTCGTAGAAGCGCTCCACCGTCGCCTTCTGGGCTGCTTCGTCGAAATATATCAACACGTTGCGGCAAAAGACAATATCCATGCTCCGCAGCCCGGAGTCGTTCTTAAGGTTGTGGTAGTCGAAACGGATGGTCTTCTTCACCGCATCCTTCACCTGCCACCCGTTGGATTTCCTCTCGAAGTACTTCGGCAGGTAGGCCTCCGGGATGCCGACGATCCGGGAATCCGGGTAGAACCCCTCCTTGCCTACCATCAAGGACTTGAGGCTGATGTCGCTGGCGACGATCTCGAAGCCCCAGGGCGAAGGAAGAACCTCCTTGAGCAGAAGGGCGATCGTATACGGCTCCTCGCCCGTGGAACACCCCGCGCTCCATATCTTGATCTTCTTTTCCGCCGAGCCGCCCCGCATCCTCAGGAGCTCGGGCACCACATGCTTCTCAAGGGCGTCGAAGTGGGGCTGGTTGCGGAAGAACCGTGTCAGGTTCGTGGTCACGGAATCCAGGAGTACCTTCATTTCCTCCTTGTCCCGGGTTATGAGGTCGAAATAGCTCTTAAGGGTGTCGGTCTTCTTCTCCCGTAGGCGTTCCCGAAGACGGCTCTCCAGGATAGACCGGTTCGTGGAGGAAAAATGTATCCCGCTCTCGTCGTAGATCAGCTTGCGGTACAGCTCGAAATCGGCGTCGGGAAGAAAATCGGACATGCGGAACGCCTTTCCGTCCGCCGCACGGGGGGGCGGCGAATCATTAGTAATCGACGCCGACGAATTGCTCCGCGGCCGTCCCGCGGCGCGCAAAACCCGCTGCCGCCGCTTTCGGATACGAGCCCCTGACTGGATATGCTTGCCCCCTAAAAATCTAGTGCCCCGTTTCCACGGGTGTCAATAGCGGGCGGAAATCGAACGGCTGGGGCAGCGGGATTTCTCGGCCGTCGCCCGTCATGCTGCCGGCCGAATCTTTGCCCCCCGAGGCCCGTTTTCCCCGGTTCGACGGGATATAGTCTTTGGATATGAAAAGGAAGGATGTGGCGCTCACCGTGCAGGGCGTAGCCGCGGGTTTCGGGGACGAGGCCCCCCTGGTGGTTCTCCAGGACGACCGGAAGTCGTCCTCCCTCAGGATACCCGTCGGGCCCTACGAGGCGAGCTCCATCATCCTGGAGCTGGAGGGAGTCTCCCCCTTCCGACCCCTGACGCACGACCTCTTGGCCACCTTCTTCCGCGACCACGGCTTCCGTCTGCGGTCCGCGAGCATCTACGACGCGGTGCCCGACGACGGCGGCGAACGTTTCCTGGCCCGCATCCGGTACTCCCGGGGGCTCAGGACCTGGGAAAAGGAGGTAAGGCCCTCGGACGCAATAGCCCTGGCGCTGCGCCTGGGAGCGCCCATCCTGGCCCCCCGGGAATTCCTGGAACGCAGGGAATCCCTCCGGCTCTCCACGGGGACGCCCAAGCTTCCCCTGTACCTGAAAGTAACCTCCCGGGCCTGATCCCGGAATCCCCGGAGTTTATCGAAAACCGCACTTGCCCGAAGCATGGAGGCAACTTACAATACACGCATGGGAATACTCTCCTATATCCTCGACCTGATACGCGGAATCTTCAACCGGGGGGGGCCCGATTCCATAAAGAAGGCCGAATTAAGAAAGATCGCTTCCTTCCTTGCCCAGATACGACCCGCCTACTACAAGCCCAAGGACAACCTGGTCCTGCCTAGCTTCGCGCAGAGCGTCTTTAACTTCCGGGCCATCCTGCGCCCTCTGGTGGATCTGTCCCGGAAGACCATTTCCCATTCCGACATACGCGTCTACCAACGCTTCTTCGACCACCTGGTCGACGCGCGGCTGCCTCCGGAAGCCCGGGACAAAAAAAACGCCTTCTCCTACGAGGGCATGAAATCCCGGATCTCCAATTCCGTGAAGGAGGAGGACGAGTTCGACGTCATAAGCCGCGAGTTCCAGGATTTCCTTCACTTGGTGGATTCCCT
>CAYTYG010000323.1:0-3772 GCA_964441515.1 uncultured Treponema sp. | reverse complement strand
TCCCCGGTGCCCGTTGGAGCGTAGGTCTTGACGTCCGGGAGTTTGAGGGGAAGCTCGCTCTCCGGCAGGGCCACGATGCCGCACTTGGGGCAATGGACCACGGGAATGGGCTCTCCCCAGTAGCGCTGGCGGGAGAAAACCCAGTCCCGGAGCTTGTAGTTCACGGCCTTGCGGCCTATGCCCTTTTCGGCCAGCCACTCGGTGATGGCCCGGATTGCGTCCTTGGTGGCCATCCCGTTGAATTTGCCCGAGTTTACGGCAATCCCGTCCGCGGCGGTGCACTCCGCCGGCTCCCCGGAGGATTTGCCGGTTCGTGCTTCCTCGCTCCCGCTCTCCGCGACGACCTGGACGATGGGCAGTCCGAACTTCTTGGCGAACTCCCAGTCCCGCTCGTCGTGGGCGGGGACGGCCATGATGGCCCCCGTGCCGTAGGATATTAGGATGTAGTCGGAGATCCATACGGGGATCTTCTGGTTGTTCACGGGATTGATCGCGTAGGCGCCGGTGAAGACGCCGGTCTTGTCCTTGGCCAGGTCCGTGCGCTCCAGGTCGCTTTTCCGCGCGGCCTCCTCGACGTAGGCCTGTACGGCGGCCTTCTGGGCCGGGGTGGTAACCTTTCCGACAAGGGTGTGCTCGGGGGCGAGCACCATGTAGGTGGCCCCGAAGAGGGTGTCCGGCCGGGTCGTGTAGACCTCGATCTCGCCCTCTCCCCCGGCCATCTTGAAGACCACGTTGGCGCCCTCGGAGCGGCCTATCCAGTTCCGCTGCATGAGCTTGATGGACTCGGACCAATCCAGGCCGTCCAGGTCGGACAGGAGCCGGTCCGCGTAGGCGGTGATCTTGAGGATCCACTGCCGGATGGCCTTGCGCACCACGGGGGTGTCGCAGCGGTCGCAGCGGCCTTCCTTGACTTCCTCGTTGGCCAGGCCCGTCTTGCAGTTGGGGCACCAGTTGATGGGCGCCTCGGACTCGTAGGCCAGCCCCCGCTCGAAGAGCTTGAGGAAGATCCACTGGGTCCACTTGTAGTAGTCGGGGTCGCAGGTGGAGACCTCCCGGTCCCAGTCGTAGGAGAATCCCAGGCTCTTGATCTGTGTGCGGAACCGGTCGATGTTGGCCAGGGTGGTGGCCGCGGGGTGGGTTCCCGTCTGTATGGCGTAGTTCTCCGCGGGAAGGCCGAAGGAATCGAAGCCCATGGGGTGGAGGACGGCGTAGCCGTTCATGCGCAGGTACCGGCAGTAGATGTCCGTGGCCGTGTACCCCTCCGGGTGCCCGACGTGGAGCCCGGCCCCCGATGGGTACGGGAACATGTCCAGGACGTACCGCCGCTTTTCGGACGGTATGCCGGGGTCCTCTACGGCCTTGAAGGTCTTGTGCTCGTCCCAGTAGCCCTGCCACTTGGACTCGATCTCGCTGTACGGATACTTGGCCATATGTAACTCCTGGATCCTGCGGGGAAGTGCATGGTTTTGATGGATGATACAGGAATCGGGCCGGGACGGGCAAGCCGGGCTCCCGGGAGGCTATGGCGCGGGGTCAGCTTCCCGCAGCGGCCTCGAAGGCGGCGACGAGGGCTTCCAGGTTGCGCAGGATCAGGGTGTGGTCGTCCTTGGCCAGGGTGGCCCGAAAGGCGTCCACCTGCGCCTTGAGCTCCGGGCTGGGATATTGCGCCAGGGCCTGGTCCATCATGGAGACGTAGACTCCCACGTAGACGGCGTAGTAGACATCCCAGAACCGGTCGGTCCACTGGTACTTATCCAGGGCCTGCCGTGTTGCCGGGGCCGCGGCGGCTTTCCTGAGCAGGGCCCGCAGGGCCGCGGGCGTGAAGGTTCGGGGATTCTCCTGGGCCTTGGCGACCGCGGCGTCGAAGTTTGTACCCGCCGCGCCCAGCTCCCGGACCAGGGCGGGGAAATCCCGCAGGAAGCGGTCGATATCCGCCTGCGAAAGCACCCGGGCCATGGGCTGGGCGCGGGCAAGCCCCCCGAGCGCCAATAGGAGGAGGGCGGCGCGGAATCGCCTCCGGGGGATTAGTCCGCCCGTTGAAGGGTTTCTCATGGCGCCTGGTTTCCGAAGGTCTGGACGGGGTTCGCCTCGTCTTCCGCCGCCCGCGCCTCCGCGCGCTCGGCGGCCGTGGGGGGGACGAAAATCTCCGTCCAGGGTTCCATGCCCTCCATCAGCTTCGGTAGGGAGAGGAGGGTCATCTCCCGGCCCAATGGGACGCGGAAGCGGGCGGTCTTCTCCTGGCGGCTGCCGTGGAGTGTAACCCGGATCCTGTGCGTTTGGCCCTTCACGACGAAGAGGTCCCGGTCCCGGGGGAAGAAGTCCATGGGCTTCTGGCGGTCTATCTGCACCGTCGCGCCCCGCAGGGCGGAATAGGCCCCGGCGGGGTCGTCCTTGTTGTCCACGAGGATCGTATGGCCTTTGCCGGTGACGAAGAGCGCGACGGCGGCGGCGACGTAAAGGACCGCCAGCGCCGCCCGTATGATCCACCGGCGCGTGATAACCGTGTCGCGGCCGCTCATTTCGCGCCTCCCTCGGTCTCGCCCGCTCCGACCCGGAGGCCCGCCCGGGCGTGCTCCGCGTTGGCCCGCTTGCGCCAAGCGTAGATCACCAGGGCCATGGCTATGGCCGCGTAGGACAGGGCGTCCCGGAAGAACTCGCCGATCTGAGCCTCCCCGAAGAGCTGGGCGCCGGCCCTCGGCATGACGATGTACATGAGGTGCAGAAGCACAACGCCGATGAAGACGTTGGGGATGGTGGCCTTGGAGACGGAAGCCCCGCCCACCAGGAGGGCCGCCGCGGCGAAGAACCCGGTCTGCCGATGGGCGTTGTACGTCGCCATGTTCCCCATGTTCTGCAGGAATATGATCTGGCCCAGCATGGCCAGGACCGTGGACAGGACGATGGCGAGGATGCGCGTGCGTTCCACGTTGATCCCCGCGGAGTTGGACACCCCCTGGTCCTGCCCTATGGCGCGCATGTCCTGCCCCAGCTTGGTCCTCCGGAACCAGATTATGAAGACGCACAGCCCCGCGATCACCAGGTAGGTGGCCACGGGCAGGACGAAGGGCCCGGCGCGCAGGGGCAGGAGCTTGTCCAGGGACTGCCGCACGGAATCCAGGCCCAGGGTGTTCCGTATCCCGTAGCCCCGTGAGAGGGTGATGGTCGGGGATCGTATCGGGATGATGGATCCCATCATGTACAGTACGACGAGCTGGTATACCCCGTCCATGAAGAAGCCCAGGATGTATCCGGTCACCATCTCGCGTCCCTTGGCGCGGTTCAGGACTTCCCCGGCTATCCACCCCAGGATCACCGCGATGGGCATCCCGAGCAGGGCCGCGAAGCCGAGCCCGTTGACCCCCAGGATGCCCCAGTCCACCGCGGCTATGAGGCCGATCTCCCCGGCCATGGCGCCCAGGACCATCCCGAAGTTGATGCCCATGCCCGCCATGATGGGCAGGAGCAGGGAGAAAACCAGGAAGGAGTTGCGGCCGATGCGGGTAAGGAGGTCCTGGATGATGAACTGGGCGGAGAGTCCGGACACCGGCACCGCCAAGGCCGTTACGACCAGGAAGATGACGACCACGAGGTTGTTCGCCAGGAATTTCTTAGGGTCGAATTTACTGCTCATTTCGTCACCTTCGTCTTTCGGGTCAGGGCGTATAGGATCATGCCGTTGGATATCAGGATGCGGATAACCTCCGACATGTCCGTCTGCAGGATGGAGTTGATCACGGAAGGGGTCATGGTCAGGATGGACTGGAAGAGGAAG
>CAYTYG010000322.1:0-3797 GCA_964441515.1 uncultured Treponema sp. | reverse complement strand
CTGGAAGTCCGGACAGGTAACCTTCCACCCCCGTCGCTGGGAGAACACCTACGAGCACTGGCTTACGAACATCCGGGACTGGTGCATCTCCCGCCAGCTCTGGTGGGGGCACCGCATCCCCGCCTGGTACTGCGAAAGCTGCGGAAAGACGATCGTGGCCCGACAGGACCCGACGGCCTGCCCGCACTGCGGATCCGCCTCCCTCAAGCAGGACGAGGACGTCCTGGACACATGGTTCTCCTCCTGGCTCTGGCCCTTCAGCACCCTGGGCTGGCCCGAGGAGACGGAGGACCTGAAGACCTTTTACCCCACGAGCCTCCTGGTGACGGGCTACGACATCATCTTCTTCTGGGTGGCCCGCATGATCATGGCGGGTATGGAGTTCCTGGGCCGCTCCCCCTTCAAGGACGTCTGCATCACAACCCTGATCCGGGACAAGCAGGGGCGCAAGATGTCCAAGTCCCTGGGGAACGGGATCGACCCCCTGGAGATCGTGGACGAGTACGGGGCGGACGCCCTGCGGTTCACCCTGGCCTTCATGTTCACCCCCTCCCAGGACGTCCTCATAGACAAGGACGACTTCAAGCTGGGCTCCAAGTTCGCCAACAAGGTCTGGAACGCCTCACGCTACATCCTGGGCAACCTGGAGGGCCGGGAGCTCCTGCCCCCCGGGACGACGGAGCTCTCCCCCCTGGACCGGTGGATACGCCACCGCCTTTCGCGGGCCGCCGGGGTTTCCCGCGCCGCCCTGGAGAGCTACCGTTTCAACGACGCTTCCCAGGCGGTCTACGAGTACTTCTGGAACGATTTCTGCGACTGGTATATCGAGGGGACCAAGCTTTCCTTCCGGTCCGGCTCCGACGCGGAGAAAAACCGCGCGGCCGCGGCCGTCCTGGACGTCCTGGAGGAGAGCCTGCGGCTTCTGCACCCCTTCCTGCCCTTCGTGACCGAGGAGATCTACCGGATGCTCCCGAACCGCCGCGGGGACCTCATAGTCCAGGCCTATCCCGAGGCCTCCCCGGGCCGGGAGGACCCCGCCCTGGCCGCGGAGTTCGAGTCCGTGATGGAGTTCGTACGCCTGGTGCGCGCCCTGCGGAGCGAGTTCGGCATAGGCCCGGAGAAGCGGGTGCGCACGGCGGTCCGCTTCGAGCCCGGGGCCCCCGCGGCCCGGGGCTTCCCCGGCTGGGCCCCCCTGGCGGCCCTCCTGGTGAACGGCCCGGAGCCCGAGATCGCGCAGGCCAAGCCCGAAGGCGCCCTGGCCCTGGTGGGGCGGGAGTTCGAGGCCTATGTGCACGTCCGGGACGCCATCGACACGGCGGCTCTGGCCCAGAAGTTCCGGAAAGAGGCCGAGAAGGAGAAGTCCTTCGCCCAGCGCGTGCGGGCCAAGCTGGGCAACGATTCCTTCCTGCGCTCCGCCCCGCGGGAGGTCGTGGAGAAGGAGCGCGAGAAGCTGGCCGAGTCGGAGCGCCGGGCGGCCAAGCTGGAAGAGTACGTCAAGGAGCTTGCATGAAGAAAAAGCCCCGGGACGAAGCGGAGCGAACGTCTCCCGCGGTCCCGGAGGACGCCAGCCCTACCTTCGACCTTCCCCAGGCGGCCGCCGGGTTCGATCCCGGCCCCCTGGCCCCCTACGACCACGGCCTGGAGGACGAGGGGCTCATGGGGGACGTGGCCATGGAGCGCCTGAAGGAGATGCACCTGGCCCCCTACATGCAGCTGGCCACGGCCCTGGTGGGCAAGCTGCGCCGGAGCGGGGGCAACATGTTCCGGCACCAGATCGACACCTTCGGCATCCTGGTGGGCTACGGGTACATAGACGCCGTCCTGCTCAAGGCTTCCGTCATCCACGACCTGATAGAGGACATCCCCGACTTCAACCGGGACGACATCCTGTCCATCGACGAGGAGAGCCCGGAGGTCTACCGGCTGGTCCTGGAGGTGACCCGGAGGCCCATAGAGGACAAGCGGCAGTTCCTGGAGAGGATCCTGCGCTTCGGCTCCCGGCGGTCCAAGGTCCTGAAGAGCGCGGACCGCATCAGCAACATGATCTCCCTGGGGTACGTCACGGACGTGCGGTTCATCAAGCGCTACACGGACGAGACGGAGGCCCTGGTCTTTCCCATAGCGGAATCCGTGGACGAGCGGATGTTGGAGGAGCTCCAGGAGCTGGTTTCCTCCCGCCGGGAGTACTTGGCGAGGAAGTTCGAGATATAAAAGGCGGCCGCCCGCCGGCCGCCTAAAAGGAGCCCGCAGATGAAAGAATGGACGAAGTCCGCGCTGGCAAAGACGATCGACCACACCCTGCTCAAGGCCGTAGCCACGGAGCTCCAGGTCCGGGAGCTCTGCGCCGAGGCGCGCAAGTTCGGCTTTTTCAGCGTTTGCGTGAACCCCTACTGGGTGCCCCTCTGCGTCCGGGAGCTGGAAAAAAGCGATGTCGTCGTCTGTTCGGTCGTCGGATTTCCCCTGGGGGTGAACCTGCCGGCCGTCAAGGCCGAGGAAGCCCGCCTTGCCGTGGAGCAGGGAGCCCGGGAAGTGGACATGGTCGTCAACGTGGGCGCCGCGAAATCCGGGGACTGGAAGGCCGTGGAGGAGGACATCCGGGGCGTGGTCCGGGCCGCGGGCAAGGTACCGGTGAAGGTGATCATCGAGACCTGCTACCTGACCGGGGACGAGAAGGTCAAGGCCTGCGAGGCGGCGATGAAAAGCGGGGCGCAGTTCGTGAAGACCTCCACGGGCTTCGGGACCGGAGGCGCCACGGCCGAGGACATCAAGCTCATCCGGAAGGTCGTGGGCGACAAGTGCAGGATCAAGGCCTCCGGGGGAGTCCGAACCTACCACGACGCCGTCCAGATGCTCGAAGCCGGCGCGGATCGGATAGGGGCGAGTTCCGGCGTCGCCATCGTGTCCGAGCTGCCGGAGTAAGACGCGGGGCGGCGACGCCCCGCGCAGGATAGGGGCGAGTTCCGGCGTCGCCATCGTGTCCGAACTGCCGGAGTAAGACGCGGGGCGGCCGACGCCCCGCGCAGGATAGGGGCGAGTTCCGGCGTCGCCATCGTGTCCGAGCTGCCGGAGTAAACCGCGGCATCCGATCCGCGCCGAATCGGCTATTGCCTTTCCCGCCGCGGGGTCCTAAAATGGTGGATATCCTCAATCTCGAGGAGTAAAAGGAGACAGAGATGAAACGAAGTATCCTGATTGCGGTTCTCGTTCTGGCCGTTCTGCTCACGGGATGCCAGAAGAAACCCGAGCCGCCGAAGGCCCCGGCCTTCCGGGTGGGCTTGGTGACCGACATCGGCGGCATAGACGACAAGTCCTTCAACCAGGGAACCTGGGAAGGCATCAAGCGCTTCGGCGCCGAGAACAGCCTGGCCGAGGGGCAGGGGATCAAGTACCTGCAGTCCTCCGCGGAAGCCGACTACGTCCCCAACCTCTCCACCTTCGCGGACGAGAAGCTGGACCTCATCATAGCCCCCGGCTTCCTCTTCGAGAAGGCCATGGGCGAGGTGGCCGACAAGTATCCCTCCCAGAAGCTCCTCCTGATCGACTCCGTGGTGCAGAAGCCGAACGTCGTCTCCGCGGTATTCGCGGAGCATGAGGGCTCCTTCCTCGTCGGCGTCGCGGCGGGCCTCAAGGCCAAGGCGGACGGGAAGAACATCCTCGGCTTCCTGGGCGGCATGAAGTTCCCGCTGATCGAGAAGTTCGAGGCCGGGTTCGTCCAGGGCGTCAAGGCCGTGTTCCCCGAGGCCAAGATCCTCATCGACTACGCCGGAGATTTCGCCGCCCCGGACAAGGGACAGGCC
>CAYTYG010000321.1:0-3802 GCA_964441515.1 uncultured Treponema sp. | reverse complement strand
CCTGGCTTCCGCGGCGGAGGGCTCCCTGGACGCCTCCGCCGCGGAGGCTGCGGCGCGCGCCCCGGAAGCCTGGGCCTGCGGCTTCGTGGTGGCGGCCCCCGGGTACCCGGGGCCGTATCCCAAGGGCGTGCCGGTGGATACCCTCCCCCCGGACAGGCCCGGCCGCGCCGTCCTCTTCCACGCCTCCACGACCCGCGGCCCGGACGGGGTCCTCCGCACCGGCGGAGGCCGCTGCTTCACGGCGGTGGGTTTGGGAGCGGACCTGGAAGGGGCGCGCCGGAACGGCCTGGACGCCGCGAGGGATGTGCGGTTCCCGGGGGCCTGGTTCCGTCCGGACATCGGCGCGCCTCCGGCTTGAGCCGGAAGAATCGCGGCGGGGAACCGGCTCCCTCAGAATCTGCTGGAATGGAATCCCGCCGGCCATCGGAGGAAGCCTCGGGGCAAAAAAAAGCCGAGCCTTAATGCTCGGTTTGTGGAGGGAACGCGGATTGAGCGGCGCAGCGCCGTACGAGCGACCGATGGGAGTCGAACCCACTTCACGAGCTTGGGAAGCTCGGGTAATACCGGTATACGACGGTCGCTCGCGCGGCGCTGGACCGTCCCGGGGGAACGGCCGCTCAAACCGCGCTCCCTGAAGGGGCCTCCTTCCGGAGGCCTCGGGACGCGCGATGCGCGTGGACAAATAATACGGATATCCGGGCCGGTTGTCAATGCTCGGGTCTTGCCAAGAGGGCCGGCGCGGGGCATCCTTGGAGTGTCCGAAGGGAGGATCCATGCTTCCGAACCGCCGCACCATCCTCGTTCTTGCCGGCTGCCTTGCCGCGGCGCCCGTCCTGGCCCTGGGGCAGGCGGAGGCGCTACGCTATCCCGTACGCATGGGAGTCGACGGGAGCCTTACGGCCGCGGCGCCGGGAGGCTCCGGATCGGACCGAAGGCAGTTACCCGCGGACGCCCCGGACGGATACAGGTTTTCCTGGAAGGGAAGCTATTACGAGCTGGTCACGTACCCCTCCGGCAAGTACGCGGTCCTGTCCCTGGATCCCCGCCTGTCCGGGAGGACGAAGGGGCACACCCTGTTCCTCAAGAGCCGGACGGACCCCCGGAATCCCATACCGGAGTGGGTCACCGACGACCGGAGATGGCTGACCGGCCTGTCCCAGTATTCCGGCAAGGTGGCTCTCCGGGTTTCCCGGGAGAGCTGGGGCGTCCTGGGCCGGAAGCCGACCGCCGAATCCGTGCTGGCGGAGGGCCTGGCGATCCTGTCCCTCCAGGGCATCCCCGAGCCGTCGGACGCGGACAAGGCCGCCGCGCGGTTCCTGGCCGAGGATCTGGCCCGGCTCCTGGCCCCCGGTGCCGATTTCCGGACCTACGAGATACGGCTCCTGGTCGGGACCGCAGGCGGGTCCCCGAAGCGCGACGACCTGAAGACCGTCCAGAGGGACTTCGCCCTGGCGGTCGTGAGGAAGGAGGACTTCGCGGAAGCCCTGAGCAGGGTCCTCGCGCCGGGCCGGGCCGGCGGAAGCCCGCCTGCCCCCTCTCCGAACGGGGCCGCCATCCTCCGCGCCTTGGAATCCGCGGCCGCCGGGGAGTAGGCGGGATTCCCGGCCGAAAGCCCGGGGCCGCCGCGGCTACGGAAGGACGGCGGCTCCCGGGGGCAGAAGCTCCCGGGCCAGCCGGCAGGCCCCCGCGGCCGCGTTCCCCGCCGGCTCCACGATCTCCAGCCCGGGGGCGTCCGCGGCCAGGCGGCGTACGACGGCGGCCCGCAGGACCGCGCTTCCTTCCAGAAGCCCGCCCTGCAACGCCAACCGCTTCCGGACCGGCTCCGGTTCCAGCCGCCTCAGCACCGAGACCGCCAGCGCGCCGAGCTCCTCGGCCGCCTTTTCCAGGATAGCCTTGGCCGCCGGGTCCCCTCCCGCCGCGAGGCGCGCGACCGACGGAGCCAGGGAGGCGATCCGGGCCTTGTCGAAGTTTTCGTACGCCAAAGGAAGCAGGTCCCAGGGCTCCGAAAGCCCGAAGTGGCCGAGGGCGGCGTCCAGAAGCCCGGAGGGAGCCTCTCGGCCCTCCGCGGATCGCAGGCCCATCCGGAGGGCTTCCCGGGCTATCCAGTAGCCCGACCCCTCCTCCCCCAGGACATGGCCCCAGCCCCCCGCTCGCACGCTCTTCCCGGAGCGGGAGCGGCCGAAGGCTATGGAGCCGGTGCCGGCCGCGAGGATGAATCCCTCCGTATCGGCCAGAGCCCCGGCCAGGGCCGCCTCGGCGTCGTTCCCGGCAGAGAACACGGCCGCCCCCGGGGACGTGGGATCTCCGGCTGCGGCCCCGCAGGCCTTGAGGGCTTCCGCGCGAAAGGCTTCCGCCAGGAGGGCCTTCATTCTCTCCCCGTCGGATGGGCGGTCCACCCCGGCGCAGCCGGCGTATCCGGCGGCGCACACCCGGGGATCCAGCCCCGAGCGGAAGGCGTCCCGCAAAAGGCCGCGGAGGACTTCCTTCTCCATACCGGGAGCCGTGGATCGGGGGTTCAGGCCCCCGAGCGCGCCCTCGTAGAGCAGCTCCCCGGAGAGGCCCTCCGCACGGATACGGGAGCGGGTGGCGCCCCCGTCGATCCCGAAAATCCACCTCTCCATTCAGGTTCCGGCCGACATTCCGGCGGCTGGCATCATTTCCAGCTCACGGAAAAGGCTATCGGCTTCTCCAGGACCAAGAGGTCGAAAATCCGGATCGAAGCCGTGAAGGCGGCGCCCGACGCCTCTCCCCCGGAGCTTCCGGTAACCGCGCCGGGCAACCGAATCCGAACCACCGCCTCCGCCCCCTCCAGCTCCCGGGCGGCGGCCTCCCCCAGGAGCGCGCCGAGCATTTCCCGGTACTCCCCGGCCGTCACCGGGTAGGGGTCCAGGGCGGGGGGGGAGAGGGCTTCCAGGATGTAGGGGTCCAGCCCGGGGAAGAGCTCGGGAAGGGAAGCCGCGTTCTCCCGGGAAAGGCGGAACGACAGGGTCGACCCCTTCGCGGAGGATTCCAGCCGAAGCATCCCGGAGCCGGAGAGCCCGGGATTCCCGGCCGCCTCCGCGAGGCTCCGTATGGTAAAGCTCCCGCGGAAGCGGTTCGGCGCGGGGGTTTCGACCGAAAGGGCGGCCAGGCCCCGCGCGGAGGTCCCCTCCCGGATGGCCCGGGCGTCGAAGAGGGGGGCGGACTCCGAACAGGAGCCCCCGGCCGCGGAGCGGTAGGCCTGAAGGCGCGCGGCCACGGCGTCCGGGACGCGGGCGTCCACGGAGAGGGTTCCCGAGCCGTCCGACCCCACGGACAGGGTCATGGAGGCGGCGCAGGAAGCCAGGCACAGGGACGCCGCCAGCGCGGCGGCCAGGGCAAAGGATGGAACTCGACTTCGATCGCTCGGCATGGGACCTCGCATTCGCTTCCGGCTTGCGCGGCGGCGCGTACCACCCGCAGGAAAACTGCGCGGCCCGTCGGCCGCGTTATATAGACAACGGCCCGGCCGCGGGGTTACACCCCCGGAAGCCTCTCAGCTCCCGATCGCTTCTATAAAATCCCCGGGGAAGGGGGCGTATTCGGGGGGTATGCCCGGAACGCCCCGGAAGCCCCGCTCCTTGTACGCCTGGAACTCCTCCCTCACGCCGCGCGCGTAGGCACCGTCCGCCAGCACATCCACGGCGCTCAAGGCCATGGCCTTGGCGGACAGGAGCACCGCCCGGTCCCCGGGCTCCGACCCCGCGGCGGCGGCGAACTCTTTCGTGTGCGCCACGAGGTCCTCGCCGCCCAGGCTTGAAAACCCGTGGATGGCGGGAAGGAC
>CAYTYG010000320.1:0-3808 GCA_964441515.1 uncultured Treponema sp. | reverse complement strand
TCCGGAATGCCAGCGCCTGACAGTGGCCGAGATCGTCGTGCACAACGCGGATGTGAAAAGCTACGTTCTTGTGCCGGACCCGGAAGGCGGCGCGGGGGAGCTGGCGTATTTTTCCGCGGGCCAGTACCTGAGCATCGCCCTAACCATCGGCAAATCCGTCCTGACGCGCCCCTATTCGCTCTCGTCCTCCCCGAGGGAGGCCCTCGAAGGACGCTACATGCTTACGGTGAAACGTACGGAAGGCGGACTGGCGTCCCTCTATATTCTCGACCAATGGCGGACGGGTACGAAAGTCCTCGCGTCGGCCCCGCAGGGCGAGTTCACCTATGAGCCGCTGCGCGACGCCAAGCGTGTGATCGGTCTGGCCGGGGGAAGCGGGATAACTCCGTTCCTTTCGCTGGCCAAGGCCGTCGCCGACGGGGACGAGGACGCCGACCTCACGCTGCTGTACGGCTCGAGACGCAAGGCGGACGCGGTCTTCCAGGAAGAGTTCGAGAAGATAGCTTCCCGCTGCGACCGGTTCCGCCTGGTCAACGTCCTGAGCGACGAGGTCGCCGAGGGATGCGAACGGGGCTTCATCACCGCGGATCTGATACGGAAATACGCCCCGGCGTCTGGGGAGTATTCGGTTTTCATCTGCGGGCCCCAGGCGATGTACGATTTCGTCGACAAGGAGATAGCCTCGCTGGGGCTCCGGCGGAAATTCGTCCGGCGCGAATTGTTCGGCGAATACCGGCATCCTTCCCGGGACGCCGCGTATCCCGCGCCTGCCGCGGACGACTTCGAGCTGACGGTGCGGATCCGCGGCGAGGAGAAGAGGGTGCGCTGCTCCCCCGACGAATCGCTGTTGACCGCCATGGAGCGAAACGGGATCGCGGCGCCCTCCCGGTGCCGCAGCGGCGTCTGCGGGTGGTGCCACTCCCGCCTGATCCGGGGGGACGTCTACGTTCCGGCGTCCGTGGACGGACGGCGCATGGCGGACCGGGACCAGGGATACGTCCACCCTTGCTGCACGTTCCCGCTGGGCGATATCTCCCTCGACGTACCGCCGGCCCGCGCTTGAGATAGAAGGATGCCGCCGGTATCCCCAAAGGGAAGCCGGCGGTCTCCGGGATTTCCGAAAAACCCGGAGGATTTCCGGGCGGCCCGTTCCGGAGCGGTTAAATTCAGATTGGGTCCCCTAAAAAAGGGCCGTCCCGTCCCGGGCAGGGCGTCCGGCGCGGGCCCTACCTCTCCGGAATCTGGCCCGCGCGGTCCGCCCTCCGAGTCCGGTCCAAGAGCCTCACGAGCCCCAGGAGTGCGTCCAGGTTCGGGGTGTCCAGCCCCTGGAGGGCCGCAATTTCGTGCACCGCCCCCAGGAGGGCGTCGACCTCCAGGGGCTTGCACGCCTCCAGGTCCTGGAGCATCGAGGTACGGAAAGCGCCCAGCTCCCGGGCCATGGCCAGCCGGGCCTTTCCGCCCTGGGTTATGGGACACCCGATCGATGCGCCCACCCTGCGCGCCTCCTCCATCACGTCCAGGCAGAGCCGCTCCATCAGGGGATCGTCCAGTATCCTGTCCATCGTGGCGCCCGTGAGGGCGGATATCGGGTTCATGGTGATGTTGCCCCAGAGCTTGTACCAGAGGTCCGTCCGTATCCTGCCCGTGGTCTCGGGGGCCAGGCCGGCGGTCTTCAGAACGGAGGCCAGGGCGTCCAGCCGTTCGCTCGCCCGCCCCGAGGGTTCGCCCAGGATGAGGCGCTTCGAGCTCCCGGCCTCCACGACCCCGGGCTCCGGGCAGGAGGCGGCCAGGTAGACCACGCAGCCCAGGATGGAATCCCCGGGAACCGCCCGGGACATGGCTCCGCCGGGGTCCGCGGATTCCAGGACCGTCCCTGCGAGGCGGCCCCCGAAATCTTGGAAGAACCACCAGGGCACCCCGTTAAGGGCCGGAAGGACGACGGTCCCGGGGCCCAAGAGGGGGGCTATGCCCCGGGCGACTTCCGGCAGGGAGTAGGCCTTTACCGCTACTACGACGAGGTCCTGCTGACCCAGTTCCCGCGGGTCGTCCGAGGCGCGCACATCCACGGTTCCGCCGTTTTCCTCCGACTCGAGGCGGAGTCCTCGGCTGCGTAGGGCATCCAGGGTTCGGCCCCGGGCCACGGCGGAAACCCCGATTCCCGAACGGGCCAGGTGCCAGCCCAGGAAGCCCCCGATAGCCCCCATGCCGTAAACGCAAGCCTTCATGGAAACCTCCCGGAATATCCTTGAAGAGGTTGCCCCGCCCGGCGGGAAACGAAAAAGGGCCGGAAAGCTGCTTGCCTTCCGGCCCTTCCGTTGACCCGGACGGGAGTCGAACCCACGACCTAGCGCTTAGGAGGCGCTCGCTCTATCCAGCTGAGCTACCGGGTCGCGCATCGGGGACGACCCGATAGTAGAAGGAAAAGCCTTTCCATGTCAACGATCCGGCGGCTTCGGGCCCCCTTCGCCCCCGGAGGCTCCTTCCGTTTCCCCCGCTCCGGCAGGGCCTTGATCCCCGTCTTCGGGATTCGGCTTCCTTCCGGAAGCCGCGGGTTTCTTTCCGGTCGCCGGCTCGGCGGGAGCCGCCGCGCCGGACAGGGCCTTTTTACCCGCTTCCCTTTCTTCGGCCTGGCGTTCCAGGTCCTTCCAGGGATCCTCGGCTTCCCGGGCCTGCTCGTATCCTTTCCTCAGATCTTCCAGGTAACGGGAGAGTTCCCCGGTCTTGGATCGGACCTGGTCCAGGGAGTCGGCCTGGGCCGCGTCCGGCTGGGCCCGGAACCGGGCGATGTCCAGTTGCATCTGCTTCAGGGAGTTCACGGAGGATTTGAGGCGGAGGTGAAGGACTTCCCGCTGGTCCTGGAGGTCCCCGTAGGATTTCTCCTGCTTCTCGATCTCCGCGATGGAGCGTTCGTATTCCCTGCGCAGGGAATCGCTGACCGGGGCCGACAGCTTGGAGCGCAGTTCCGCCTTGTCCTTGTCCAGGTCCCGCATGGGTATGGCGTCGATGATGGAGTCGATCTCGTTGACCGTCTGGGTGAGGAGGCGGACCTGCCCCACGTACTCCTCCAGGGAGGGAACGAGCTCCTTGTCGAAGGGGGAATTCTTTCCGGCCGAACGGACTTGGGCTTCGATGGCTTCCTTCACGGCCTCCGCCTCGGCGTAGAGGGACGCGTAGGGGCCGGAGACCTGGGCCGCGGCCTTGCGGGACTTCCCGAGGCGGAAGAGATCCCGCCAGCCCCCGGGAGCGCCGGCCTGGCTGAAGAGCTTCTTCTCGAGCCTCCGCCTTGCCGAACCGTAGGCGACAAGGTGGGAGAGCCAGCTTATCGCCACGATCCCCGAGGGGATAAGCCACCAGGGGAAGCCCCCCGGCATGACGACGGTGTAGATCGTAAAGAGGAGGGGCGGGACGGTTAGGAAGCTCGCGGTGTGACGGGTCATGGAATCCCGGACTATGTTGAGCTTCTTGTACGTCTCCAGGGCGTCCGGGTCCAGGTCCGGTATGCGCCCCGCTTCCCGCGCCTTTGCGTTGGCCCGGAAGAGCCCCGCCAGGTTGGAGACGAGCCCCGTCCCCCAGCCCGCGGAAACGATGGCGGCCCAGAGAAAGGGCGGACCCGCCTGGGTGTTGAGATTGATCGCCCATAGAAGGGCGTTTACGCCCAGGAACGAGAAGAGATGGCCGATAAAGCCGCCCCGCAGCTTTTTCGCCTTCTCCTCGAGCCCGGACCGGTATTCCTCGAAGCTGGAAGCCAGCTCCTCGCGGCCCGGCTTAAAGTAGTCGCTGCCCTTCAATTCCTTGTCCCATTCGCCGG
>CAYTYG010000319.1:758-3809 GCA_964441515.1 uncultured Treponema sp. | reverse complement strand
CGAACCGGCGCCTGGAGGACGAGCTGGCGGCGGGGAGGTTCCGGGAGGATCTCTACTACCGGCTGAACGTATTCCCCATACGGCTGCCCCCCCTGCGGGAACGGAAGAGCGACATCATGCTCCTGGCCGACCACTTCGCGGAGAAGTACGCCCGGAGGAACGGCAAGCTAATAAAGCGCATCTCCAGCCCGGCCATCGACCTGCTCACGAGCTACCATTGGCCGGGCAACGTCCGGGAGCTGGAGAACTGCGTGGAGCGGGCCGTGATCCTCTCCGCGGACATGGTCATCCACTCCTACCACCTCCCTCCCAGCCTGCAGTCCGCCCAATCCACCCGTACCGAGCCCACGACCACTCTGGAGGCCGCGCTCTCGCGCCTGGAGAAGGAACTCATCGTGGAGGCCCTCAAGATCTCCGGTGGGAACATGGCCTCCGCGGCGCGCCGGCTCGGGATCACCGAGCGGCAGATGGGGCTAAGGGTCCATCACTACGGGATCAACTGGAGGCTCTACAGGACTACGAAGATGTAACGGTCTTCCCGAGATCATACATTATTGTAGTTATTTCTTATCTGAAAATGCCTCGTTTTTTCCCCGACATTTCTGGAACAGCCTCATTTTTTAAGAGCGGGACGGATACAACCCTTGTTCCTACATCCGGGAGCCTTTTCCGGTCCGATTCCGGATAAAGAACTCCCTCCTCCTTCTTCCTGGCACGGAGCTTGCCGTACTTCTGGACATCTCAAGGAGGACGGTAAAAATGGGTAAAAGGGTTTTCGCCCTGTTCTTGACGGCTCTTTGCGCGGCGCCCGCGGTCTTCGCGGCAGGAGCCTCGCCCGATTCCGAGGCCATCGATAGGATCTGGCTCGTGGTCACGGGGGCCCTGGTGTTCTTCATGCAGGCGGGATTCGCCCTCGTGGAGACGGGCCTGACCCGCGCCAAGAACGCAACGAACATCACGATGAAGAACGTCATGGACTTCTGCTTCGGGTCCATAGTCTTCTGGGCTATCGGGTGGGGCTTCATGTACGGCGAGGACGCGCTGGGCGGATTGGTCGGATTCTCCGACTTTTTCAAGGGACCCATGGACGATCCCCTTTTCTACAGGGACTGGTTCTTCCAGGTCGTCTTCGCGGCCACCGCGGCCACCATCGTGTCGGGGGCCATGGCGGAGCGGACCCAGTTCAAGTCCTACCTCGTCTACACCTGTTTCATCTCCGCCCTGATCTACCCGGTTTCCGGGCACTGGATCTGGGGGGGCGGCTGGCTCTCCAAGCTGGGCTTCCACGACTTCGCCGGGTCCACGGTCGTGCACTCCGTGGGAGGGTGGGCGGCCTTCATGGGAGCCATAGTACTGGGTCCGCGCATGGGAAAGTACGTGAGGAAAAACGGATCGGTCAGCGTCAAGGCCTTCCCGGGGCACAACATCCCTATGGCGGCCCTGGGTGTGTTCATCCTCTGGTTCGGCTGGTACGGCTTCAACCCCGGCTCCACCCTCTCGGGCATGAGCGCCGACATCGCCCGGGTCGCCGTAACCACGACCCTGGCGGCCTCCGCCGGGGCCGTTTCCGCGCTTCTCTTCTCCTGGGTTTGGTTCAAGAAGCCGGACGCCTCCATGACCCTGAACGGGGTTCTGGCGGGCCTCGTGGCCATCACGGCCCCCTGCGCGGTTGTGTCCCCGGGCGCCTCCTTGGCGATCGGGGCCCTGTCCGGCGTCCTCGTCGTGCTGGCGGTGGAATTCATCGACAAGGCGCTGAGGGTGGACGACCCGGTGGGCGCCGTATCCGTACACATGGTGAACGGCGTGTTCGGAACCCTGGCGGTCGGCATCTGGGGCAACGCGGAGGGGGTTGCCGTCGGGCTTCTCCACGGCGGCGGGCTGCGCCAGCTCGGCGTGCAGGCCCTGGGCGTGCTGACCGTGGCCGCCTGGGCGGCAGGCACGAGCCTCGTCCTCTTCCTGGCCATCAAGGCCGTCCTCGGTCTCCGGGTCCGCGAGAAGGACGAGCTCATGGGCCTGGACCTGAGCGAGCACAAGTCCGAGGCCTACTCGGGCTTCCAGTTCTTCAGCAACATGTAGGGGGGTGCGCTATGAAACTGATAATCGCCTATATCCAACCGCACAAGCTCAACGACGTGAAGCAGGAACTCTACAAGGCCGAGGTCTTCAAGATTTCCGTGACCAACGCCCTGGGCTGCGGCCAGCAGAAGGGCTACCAGGAGACTTACCGGGGAGTCGACATCGAGGTAAACCTGCTGAAGAAGGTGCGTATAGAGATCGGGGTCAACGACAACTTCGCGCAGCCCACGGTGGACGCCATCATCCGGGGATCCCGCACCGGGGAAATCGGGGACGGAAAGATCTTCATCCTTCCCCTGGAGGATTGCATACGGATACGCACCGGGGAAACCGGTTCTGTCGCTATTGGATAGCGGAAAAGAATACAAAAAAGTAGGTTTTGCGCCCGGGAACTACCGGAATGTAGGCCCGGGCGCGTTTTCCCGGGACGGAGGGGACTTTTCCCCGATGGCACGGAATTTGCTATATAGACGTATCCCGAAGCGATCCTGCCGGATTCGGCGGGGCGGCGGCCTTTCGGGAGCTTGAGGAAGGAGCCTGTATGAGCAACCACATCGATTTTTGCGAAGCCCCGGTGACCGGCATGTACGGGGTGAACTGTTTTTCCAACGCGGTCATGCGGGAGAGGCTTCCCAACACCGTATACAAGGAGCTGTTGGAAGTCCAGGCCGGGGAGAAGGAGCTTTCCCTGGAGGTGGCGGAGGTGGTGGCCAGCGCCATGAAGGATTGGGCCCTGGCAAAGGGAGCCACGCATTACACCCACTGGTTCCATCCCCTGACCGGCCTCACCGCGGAGAAGCACGATTCCTTCATATCCCCGAATTCGGACGGCGAAATCCTGATGGAGTTCTCGGGCAAGGAACTGATCAAAGGAGAGCCGGACGCCTCCAGCTTCCCCTCCGGCGGGCTGCGGGCCACCTTCGAGGCCCGGGGTTACACGGCCTGGGACACGACGAGCCCGGCCTTCCTGAAGCA
>CAYTYG010000319.1:0-748 GCA_964441515.1 uncultured Treponema sp. | reverse complement strand
GACCCTACCGGAACGACCCTCTGCATACCGACCGCCTTCATAGGATATTACGGCCACGCCCTGGACAAGAAGGTGCCCCTCCTGCGCTCCATGGACGCCCTGGGAAAGCAGGCGATCCGGATACTCCGGGCCCTGGGAAATACGGCCAGCAAGCGGGTCATCACGACCGTGGGACCCGAGCAGGAGTACTTCCTTGTGGACGGCAAGTACTTCGAACGGCGTCCCGACCTCATGCTGACCGGCCGCACGGTCTTCGGCTCCATGCCCGCCAAGGGACAGGAGATGGAGGACCACTACTTCGGCGCCATCAAGGAGCGCGTCGCGGCCTTCATGCGGGAGGTCAACTACGAGCTGTGGAAGGTGGGGGTTCCCGCCAAGACCCAGCACAACGAGGTGGCTCCCAACCAGTTCGAGCTGGCCCCCATCTACACGACGACCAACGTGGCCGTGGACGCCAACCAAATGGCCATGGAGACCCTGCGGAAGGTGGCCCGCCGCCACGGCATGGAGGCCCTTCTGCACGAGAAGCCTTTCGCGGGTGTGAACGGATCGGGCAAGCACAACAACTGGTCCATGGCCACGGACGACGGTATGAACCTCCTGGAGCCCGGGGCCAACCCCGAGTCCAACGCCCGGTTCCTCCTCTTCGTGTCCGCCGTGGTGGAGGCGGTGGACCGGTACTCCGCCCTCATCCGTTCCTCCACGGCCACCGCGGACCGCCCGAGATCGAGCAAGCAACTCCCACGGT
>CAYTYG010000318.1:0-3834 GCA_964441515.1 uncultured Treponema sp. | reverse complement strand
GTCCGGCGACGAGAAGGGCCTCTACGACGAATTCAGGAGCGACAATGCGGACATGTGCGGCATAGGATGCCTGACGGCGCTCCTCCAGTCCCATCTTCTGGACGGGGCGTCCTGGAACCTCCTGGCCCGTGGGGACTCCATTTCCAGAAGGGCCTCTCTTTCCGAAAAAATCGTCTATTACGCCGCAGGAGCATGGAAATGAACTTTACGCTGTCCGAAAAAGAACGTGGCATACTCTTGGAATCCGCCCGCGAATCCATCGAATCCTCGCTGGAACAGAGACCCCCCGCATGGCCGGACGCCCCTGCATCCCTGTCCGTTCCCCGCGGCTCTTTCGTGACGCTCTCGGAAGGAAAGCGGCTGCGGGGCTGTATAGGCCGTCTGACTCCTTCGGGGCCCTTGATCGACACGGTGCGGACCATGGCCCGGGCCGCCGCCTTCGAGGACCCCCGCTTCCCTCCCCTGACCCTCCAGGAGTGGGACGGCGTATCCATCGAGATATCCGTCCTCGGCCCCATGGAGAGGATGGCCTCGGTCGAGGAAGTAGTCCTAGGCCAGCACGGCTTGTACATCGTCCAGGGATTCCGTGCGGGCGTCCTTCTTCCCCAGGTCGCAACGGAATGGGGATGGAGTCGGGGAGAATTCCTGGAACAGGTCTGCCGCAAGGCCGGGCTCCCGGCCGGTTCCTGGAAGGATCCCTCCGCGGAGCTCTACCGTTTCGAGGCCGCCGTCTTCGGGGAGAGTGAAAGGGAAAAGCCTCGGACCTGACCCCGCTATCCGTGAGCCTTCTCCCACTCCGCCATCCCTCCCTCCACAATCTTGAACAAAGGATGGAGGACCGGCCGTTCCTCGTCCCGAAGAGCCTCCTGCCTTTTCGGGTCCCGGATACCGAGCTTCCGCAGCAGGTGCTCCCGTTCGTATTCCACCTGGCCCCGGGCAACGGCGAGCCTTCCCGGGAAAGAAGTCTCCCGTATCTTGCCGCGGTTAAACCGGTATCCCCGGAGGTCCGCCTCCTCGAGGACCGCGGAAAGGTACCGGTCTATGGCGCCGAGGGGATCCGGAGATTCCCGGAAGCGCCGCAGCTGGGGATGGTTCCTGTATCCCCGGGTTCCTCCCGCAAGGACCTTCCGGGCTAAAAGTCCTTCCCTCCAGAGCGCGACCAGCCCCTTGGAGTCCAGGTACCTGGGATGGAGGGACCAGAGCCTCATACCCTGTCCTTTTCCATTCGAACCGGAGACCGGAAAGACGTATTCGATCGGGCTGCAGATTCCATGCAATATAAGCTACTCCTTGCCGGTTCGGTGTCAAGCGCTTGCCCGGATCGCGTATTCCCTATATTCTGGGCGGGAGGTACGGCTAGCTTCGGAGGAAACCGGTATGACTGGAAGCAGAAGAGTCGTCGTGCTCGGGGCCAGCGAAAACCCCGAACGATACTCCTATAAAGCGATTGCAGCCCTCAAGGAAAAAGGCTACGAGCCCATCCCGGTCCACCCGACCCTCGACACTATCCAGGGCATACCGACCGTGAAAAGCCTCGGAGAAATACAGGGCAATGTGGACACAATAACCGTATACGTCAATCCGAGGCGCCTCCCGGAAATGTTGGACTCCCTTGTCTCCTTGAAGCCCCGTCGGATTATCGCAAATCCGGGGGCCGAATCCGCAGAGCTCCAGGAAGCCTCCTCCCGCCATGGTATCCAGCTCTTGGAGGCCTGCACCCTGGTCCTGCTGGCTACCGGGCAATTTTAATGGAGGCAGTTCAAATCGGAAGTGCGAAAGGCAAGGTAGAGAAACGGCATCGTGGAGATTGATAGAATGAAGTACCACAACACATTCGTCAGGAGCTGCTGCGATGCCGTGCTCCGACAAAGCGCGCGACAAATTCTTCGGAGGGTTCGGCGAAGATTTCTTCTATCGAGCCCTGCTGGGCTATGCGTCCCTGGTTCATAACAGCCCCGCGGGATCCTAGCTCCCGGGCTTCGGAAAAATCATGGGTCACAACAATAAAGGTCTTTCCCGTTTCCGTATGAAGACTTTTAAGCATGTCCCGGAGCTCCCCTCGGAACGCGGGGTCCAGGGCAGACAGCGGTTCGTCCAGGAGGACAAGGTCGGGATCCGAGAACAGCGCCCTCGCGAGGGCGGTCCGCTGGGCTTCCCCGCCGCTCAGGGTTGAGGGCCTCCGATGAAGGAGGTGTGCAAGGTTTAGCCGGGAGACTAAATTCTTGAAACGCTCCGGCTGCCCTAACCTCGCGCGTTCTCCCATGTAGGGTACGGCAAAGCGGATATTATCTTCTACGCTCATGTGCGGGAAAAGAGCGTAATCCTGGTAAACGATGCCGATGCGGCGCTCTTCGGGTGGAAGATGAGTTACGTCCTGGCCGCGAAGAAAGACTTTTCCCGACTTGAGATTGTGATGCCCGGCTACGGCTTCCAGAAGCACGGTTTTCCCGGCCCCCGTGGGGCCCATCAGGATGAAGAAACAACCTTCTTCAATCTCCAGATTGATATCCTGAAGAAAGAACTCCTCGAAACGAAGACATACCCCCACAAGCCGTATCATCGATCCGCCTTGTAAAGCTTTCCGCCCTTATTCCTGAGCGTTAGAGTGCGTAGCGTCAAAAAAAGGGAAAGGCTTATCAATACAAGCCAGAACGCGACGGGCTGGGAATAACGAAGGCCGTAGGCCTCGTACCGCTCGAATAGGAGTACCGGAGCTATCATTGGGTGATAGGCCACAACGACTACGGCGCCGAACTCGCTTATAGCGCGCGCGAAGCAAAGTAACATGCCTACCAGGATGCTCCGCCACGCCAGGGGGAAAGTCACTCTACGGAAAGCGCCGAAAGGCCGGGCGCCGAGACTCCGCGCAACGTATTCAAGTCGCCTGGGGACGGCCTCGAACCCGTTTTTAGCGGAATTGATGTATAGAGGCAGCCCCACGAAGAGCAGTACGGCCACTATTCCCGTCACGCTCCCCATAATCCGTACCCCTGCGGCCAGTAGGGCGCGTCCTATCGCGTTGTTCTGTCCGGCGACTCCGAGTATGGCTATTCCAATCACAGGATGGGGTATCACCAGAGGGAGATCCACCAAGCTTTCCACCAGATGCTTACCGGGGAAATTTCTGTAGGCGAGCAGGTATGCCAACGGGGTTCCAAGTGCGAAGGCTATCAACGTTGCGAAACCGGCCGTCCGGAAGCTTAGCGCGATGGACCGGAAAACGTTTTTATCCAAAATCGTCTCGATAAGCATGCCGGGGTCGGGGGCGATCATCAACTGAATTAACGGCACGACGATGAAGAGCAAGATGACGGCGCCGGCAACCATGCAAAGGGGCAGAAAGATAGAAATCCTCCCGCCCCGCATTTGTCTTTTTTTAAGAATTTTTTACTTCACCTCTACCAGGGATTTAAGCTCTTCCGGCAGAGTATCGAACATGGTCTTGGAAGGAACCCGTGCGGGGATAATCGCCGGCTGACTCATCTCTTCCAGGATTTTCAAGCCCTTTCCGGTGTCCAGAAGGAACCGAAGGAAAGCCACCGCAGCGGAGCGGTTTGGAGCCCCTTTTATAAGAGCTACGCCGTAGGTCACGGACGACCCAACGTTTGTAACCATCTCGCCCGGCTTAGAACCAGTCACGTCCACCTTGGCTTGAGCGTAATACGTTTCGTACCGGTAGTCCCCCAGGTTTATCTGGTCCGGCAGGACCACAAACTTGAGATTGTGCTGCTTGGCCACGGATATGTATTCCCACGCGTAATCCATATTCCCGGACTGCAGAAGGCTTATAAGATCCACGGATTTCGAGCGGATGTTTTCGATGGGCCTATTGTC
>CAYTYG010000317.1:272-3839 GCA_964441515.1 uncultured Treponema sp. | reverse complement strand
GGCCATGAACGCCCCGTGGGCCGCGTCTATGGACACGATTTTAATATCCTTGCCCGGGCGCAGACCCGCCTCCTCCAGGGCGCGGATGGCGCCGATGGCCATGTCGTCGTTGTGCGCGAAAAGGGCGTCGATCCGCCCGGGGTCGGATTCGAGTATCCTCTTCATGACCTCGTATCCCTGTTCCTTGAAGAAGTCCCCGCTCTCGGAGGCGATGATCTTGAATTGGGGATAGTCCCGTATGACCTCCTCGAAGCCTATCCTCCGGTCTATGGCGGGGGCGGAGCCGATCGTGCCCCGAAGCTCGACTATGCGGACGCTGACCTCCCCCCGCAGGGCTTCCACCAGCCAGCGCGCGGCGCGCCGGCCTTCCTCCAGGAAGTCCGATCCCATGAAGCTGAGCCAGAGGGAGTCGTCTCGTAGGTCCACGGTGCGGTCCGAGAGGATCACGGGTATGCCCGCCTCCTTGGCCTCGCGGAGCACTTCATCCCAGCCGGACTCCACCACGGGGGAAAAGGCGATGACGTCCACCTTCCGGGCAATGAAGGAGCGTATCGCGGCTATCTGGTTCTCCTGGAGCTGCTTGCCGTCCGCGAAAAGCAGGTCGATGCCGGCTTTCGCAGCCGCGTTCTTGACCGACTTGGTATTGGCCACCCTCCACTCGCTCTCCGAGCCCACCTGCGAAAATCCCACGAGGATGGGCCGGTCCCGGGGGGGCCGGAGGGATCGGGCGTCCGCGTAGGAACCCTCCTTCAGGGATTCCGCGGTTACCATCCGGGGCCGGAGGTAAATTTTCTTGGGTATGCCCTCCTTCCCGGAAAGGAGGTCCATCGCGTAGGACACCGCCTCCTTGCCGCCGGTGGGGCACGTGAAGGTGGCGTGCAGGATGCCCTTCCGGACGAGTTCGATGCCTCCCATGGGGCCGGAAAGCCCGTCTATGCCGATGAACTTGATGCCCTTTCTCCCCGCGGCCTGGCAGGCCTTCCAGGCCCCGTAGGCCATCGCGTCGTTCTGGGCGAACACTACGTCGATGCCGGGCAGGGAACCGATCCGGGATCCCAGCTCGTCCTCCGCCTTGTCCCGCAGCCAGTCCGCGACCAGGGGCGGCAGGATCCGGGCGTCCTTCCGCTTCCCGATCTCCTCGAGGAACCCTTCGCTCCTGCCCACGGAGGGGGGGGAACCCGAGCGGCCCTCCAGGACGAGGATGTTTCCTCCCTCGAGTCCCAGGAGTTCGGACGCCACCTTGCCCGCCTCGCGGCCCAGGCGTTCGTTGTCGGGGCCGATGAACAGGGTGTAGTCGTAGCCCTCCACGGCGCGGTCCAGGACGATCACGGGAATCCGCGAGTTGGCTTCCCGCACGATCGGCGTCATGGCCTGCGATTCCGTCGGGGAGACGATCAGGAGGTCGATGCCGAATCCCATCAGCCTGCGCACGTCCTCGATCTGGCGGGCGCTGGAGTCGGCGGCATCCGTGTAAATGACCCTTAATCCCTCCTGCTGGGACGCGGCCGAGCGGATCTCCTCGTTCATGGCTATGCGCCAGGGTTCCGCGAGGTTTGACTGGGACACTCCGATCAGGAAGCGGACGGAGCTCTCGTCGGCCGGGGAGCGGCCCGTGCAGGAGGCGGCCGCGATCGAAAGGACGCAGGCCAAGGCCCGGATCCCGGAGGCGAGCCTCACGAGGGGGCCCCTTTCCGGCGGTCGGTCGGGGTGGTTCCGGTGACTTTTTTAAAGGCCCGGCTGAAATAGTGCTGGCTCCGGTATCCAACCCGCTCCGCCACCTCGAAGGCCTTGGCCGAGGGGTCGCTCATGAGTAGCATCGCCTTTCGTACCCGGATACGGTTCAGGTACTCGACGAAAGAGAATCCCGTCTCGCGCTTCATGAGCCGGGAGAGGTAGCCGGGGCTGATCTGGAGCTCCTCCGCGGCGTTCTCCAGGCAGAGCCTGGGGTTCCAGTAGTGCTTGTCGATGAAGTTCCGCGCCAGGACGACGAAGGCTTCGCAGTTGTCCCCGTCGGCCAGCTCCCCTCGGAGCTCCTCGTAGGCGTCGCAGATCCCCTCGACCGGTTCCGGGACGGTCCGCGTCGCGATCGAGGGAATTTGATACACCTGCTCCCCGGCCCTCCGTTCGATGGCCTCGGCTACGGCGGCCAGCTCTTCCTCCCCAAGCTCCGGCGCCAGGGCCAGCACGGTCTCCGTGTCGTCCTCGAAGACGTAGGTTTCCCCGGGCGGCAGGGACTCCTGGAGCACGGTCCTCAGGGCGACAAGGGCGAGCCTGCGCCCGCGGTCGCTGCCCGCGCCCCCCGAGGGGGACCGTTCCGAGAAACGGACGGCGATCAGGGAGCTCCGCCCGGAGAGCCGGACTCCAAGGAAGGAAAGTCCCTCCAACACCTCGGTCCTGGCTAGGGTCCCGGTAATCCAGTCCTTCAGGAAGCGCTCCCGGAGGACCGGGAGATTTTTCTCCAGCTGCTCCCGGACCCAGCCGGCGTATTTCCCGGTCTCCCGCCGGGCTTCCAGCTCCGCACGGGCGCGCTCCAGGACGGCCTGGAAGCACTTCGCGTCTACCGGCTTGAGCACGTACTCGAAGACGTGAAGCTTTACGGCGGCCTTCGCGTACTCGAACTCGTCATGGCCCGAGACGATGATGAAGATCTTTCCGGGCAGATCGAGGTTGAGCTTTTCTATCAGGCTGAGCCCGTTCAGAAGGGGCATGCGGACATCTATGATGAGGATGTCCGGATCCAGCCGGACCGCCTGGTCGTAGGCCTCCCGGCCGTCCTCGGCCTCCGCGACCACCTCCAAATCCCCGCCGCAGTTCGCCACGAGGGAGCGCAGTCCACGGCGTATCTTGGGTTCGTCGTCCGCTATGAGCACTTTCCACATGTCCTAGTCCTCCGCGCTGATGATGGGGTGCCGTACAATCGCTTCGGTTCCCTTCCCGGGGGAGCTTCGGAAGAAGAGTCCGTAGGGCTTGCCGTAGGTCAGGCGTATCCGCTCCTGTACGTTCCGTATCCCGTAGCCCCCGAGATTCTCCGCGGCGCCGTCCTCTAGGGATGCGTTGAGCCGGGCCACGAGGGACTCGTCCATCCCGACCCCGTCGTCCCGCACCACGAGGACCAGGTCCGGGCCGCCCCCGTCCGCCCTCGGCTCAACCCGTCCCTCGACCGCCACCACGCCGGGGCCCCTCCGTTCCTTTATCCCGTGATAGACGGCGTTTTCCACCAGGGGCTGCAGGATGAGCCGCAGGACCCGGAATCCCAAGAGCCCCTCGCCCTCGGTGACCGAGTACTCGAACTTGTCCTCATAGCGCATTTTCTGGATGCAGAGGTAGCTCCGCACGTGCTCCAGCTCGTCCGAAAGGGATATGATCTCCCGCCCCTTGGACAGGCCTATCCGGAAGAGGCTCGTGAGAGCCCCGACCATGCAGACCACGTCGTCCACCCGGTGCTCCTGGGCCATCCACTGTATCGTGTCCAGGGTATTGTAGAGGAAGTGGGGCTTGATCTGTTCCTGGAGAATCCGGAGCTCCGCCTCCCGCTTCGATTGCTGTTCCGAGTACACCTGTTCGATC
>CAYTYG010000317.1:0-262 GCA_964441515.1 uncultured Treponema sp. | reverse complement strand
AAGCCCAGCCCAAGCTCGGCGATCTCGTCCCCGCCGGCGCCGGAGAAACGGACGGCAAGGTCGCCGTGCTCGACGCGTTTCATGAGGCTGCGGAGGCGCAGGACCGGCTTCGCCACCGAGGACATGAAGAAGAAGGCCAGGACTATGGCCAGGGCCATCGTTATTCCGCCGATCAGGAAGGTCCAGTACTTGACCTGACTGACCTCCCGGAGCGTCTCCGAGAGGGAGAAGACGCCGACGGTATTCCAGCCCGTGTACTCCG